>JBHHWO010000001.1:0-84828 GCA_046756565.1 Thermoanaerobaculia bacterium
CGAGCCATTCGTCGTCGAGGTCAAGGCGCGCTGACGCAGGCATAGCGGTGCCTATATCGAGGAGGCGCAACGCAGAGATCGGCGACGAGGGCCGGCCAGGTACTAGCGATTTGGGTGTTACGGGCCACTAGTACCGGTCGTCCGCCTCGGCCATCTCTAGACTGCGCGCGACTTCCAGGTTGCTCCTCAGGAGCTCGAACCCCGGGTTGATCTCCAGGCCTCGCTCACACGCCTCGACAGCTTCGCGCCACTTGCCCAAAGAGTTGTACCCAGCGCAAATGTTGTTGAGAGCTCGGAACGACGCTGGATCAAGAGCCAGCGCCTCGCGCGCCAGCCGGATCGACTCCTCAAAATCACGCGTCGTGTAGAAGTGCAGGCTCAGATCGATGAACGCGGCAGCGTTGCCGTCCTGTCTCGCCCGGGCCTCAGCATCTTCGATGGACATCGACTGCCCCGAGCGCCTCGCCTCGATCTCGCGCGCGAGGGCACCTGCCCCGGCGTAGCCCGGGCTGATTTGGACCAATCTTTCGACCAAGGCACCGGCCTCGTCGAGTCGACCTCGCCCCACCAGCCATCGGCTGTAGAAAAAGTAGCTGATCGGGTTGTTCGGATCCAGCGCGAGAGCCCGCCTGAACAGCGCTTCGGCTTCCCTGTGCTGATCCCGTGCGGCCTTCAGGATGGCCATGTTCACCTCAAGATACGAGTAGTTCGGAAGCAGGGCCTTGGCCCGCCCGAAGTAGTCCTCGGCGCGATCGAATCTGCCCTTCGCCATCTGCGAGAGACCGTAGTTCATGAGTCCTCTGCCGTTTCGTGGACTCTTGATCGTCACGTCGAGCCACAGGGATTCTTCCGAATGCCAGACCTGGTTTCGTCGATGGGTGCCAACCGCGTGGCCGGCGAACAGTAGAACAAGGAGACCAACACCGGCCCACCGCGCCTGGCGTTTCCGCAGCCAATGACGGGCGCTCCCCTGATACCAGACCGCCAGGGCTCCGGCAGTCGCCAGTGTGAGCCCGACAAAGGGAAAAAACATCCGGTGGTCGTTCATGACCTCAGCCAGCGGAATCAGGCTCGAAGAGGGGGCCAGTGCGAGAAAGAACCAGACCAGCCCGAAGGCAATCGGTCTGGTCTCCTTCTTGGCGGAGCACCGCCAAGCGATTGTCACCATCGCCAGGACGAAGAACCCGCCTATGAGCACCCGGTCGTCGAGGAGTCCGCCGACCAGTCCTTGATCGGTGTCCGCGGAAAGACCATACGGAAACACGAACATCAGGGCGTAGTGCAGCATCACGAAGGGCTGTGTCAGAAGGTAGAGCCACCTCGAGGATCCGTAGAGGTTCCAGGGCTGCAAATCCACCATGCTCGACACGAAGGCCAGCGTGGCCCCGGTCACCAGGCTCGGCACGAGGACAGGCTTGAGCGCGGACCAGAGCTTCCGATGATCCAGGAGCTGGCCAAATGACGCGCCGCGCTCGAACAAAACTACGTACACGAAGAGAAGCGGCGCGAACATCGCGGCCGACTCCTTCGCCAGGACGCCGAGAATCACCGGCACGAGATAGACGTAGAACCGACGACTCGCGCCGCCGCGCGCGAACATCACCAGTCCGGCGACAGCCCCAAGAGTCGAGAACACCTCGGCTCTCTGAACTACGTAGTTGATCGTCTCGGCATTGGCTGCATGGATCCCGAAAAAAGCCGCGGCCAGAAGCGCGAGCAGCCGGTTGCCGTCACCCGACAGAGCGTTCGAGAAGATCCCGACATAGAGGCAATAGGTCAGACCAAGCAACACCAGGTACCACACGAACGTGGAGAGGTGAAAGAAGAAGGTCGAGTCGAGGCCGCCGCCGAGCCAGTAGTCGATCGCGATCGATGTCGTGGTGACCGGTCGGTAGCCTTGATTCGCGGGCAGCGAGCTGGTCGCGGTGTTGTCGACGAAAAAACGCGGGACATTGGCCGGGTCGCGAATGGCCAGGTTGTCTTCGATGGTATGTGAGTCGTCGAAGTGGAACGAATTGTCGAAGTGATTCGCGTAGGCAGCGATCAGGACGACTACGTAGCAAGCTGCCAGCGCCAGAAAGACTCGTGACTTCTTCATCGGCCGAAGGAGGGTCCTCGAGGGAGCTAGTTCCACTCTCCCGTCGGCTACGACACCATCAGGAGGATGCCCAGAATGGCCAGAGAGGCGCCCGCGATCTGTCTCGGGGCGAGCGACTCGCCGAGGAAGAAGTTGTTCGCAATCACGATCACGATAAACGACAACGCGGTGGCGAAGGCGGTCACCGTCGTCGATGAGTCGCGCAGCCGGTCACTACTCAGCAGCCCGTTGTTGATGCAGATAAACGACAGTCTCGACACGAAGGCGAGAAACAGAGCGAAGTAGAGCTTCGGTGCCGTCGCGAGACGCAGCAGACTCTCCTGCGTGAACAGATCGCCGGATATGAGACGCCGGTCACCCAGAAGTACGATTGAGCCAGCCGTGGTGAGACAGAAGAGCACCAGCCAGACAAGGATCCCTGCCATTGTTTCAGTCCTCCAATATCAGCTCGGTGACGGGAACTCGATGTGCTTTCATCTTGCCAGCGAGCTGAGCGGGCGCAATCCGACGGGGGAGTTGCTTCCTCCTGGCCAGCATGACGCGAGTCTTGGCCAACGCAGCTCCATAGGCTCTGGCCAGAGTCTTCAGCATCCCGGCAAAGGAAACCTGAGAGTGCATCCTCGCGGTCGCGCCACGCGAGCTCACCAAGCCATACATTTGAACGGCGTACCTTACCACCGTAAACGCCGGCATTCTCGAGAGCCATGAGGGCGGAAACGTCTTGAGGCTGACCCAGATCCGGTTGCGTTCGACGTGGAACGCTTTGAAGGTCGTGTAGGCGCCAACGGTTTTCGAATAGAGATGGTGTACCTCCGCCCGAGGCGCCAGCACTGCCTCCCATCCGGCCAGGACACCGCGAAGGCCCAGGTCGGTGTCTTCGCAGTAGGCGAAGAAGTCCTCGTCGAACAGCCCGATGTCGGCTAGCATCTCGCGCCGAAACAGCGCCGCGCAGCCACTCGGGAAGAGAGTCTCGGTAGCTCCATCGAACTGACCAGAGTCGACTTGGCCGCGCCCTCTCTGCCGCCCGATGCCGTCGGGATAGATCAGCATGCCGGCAGAGTCGATCGTGCGTGTCTCCAGATCCGAGAGAATCTTCGACGCCACCATTCCGATTCGGGGACGGAGGTCCGCAGCAAGAACCAGATGTTCGAGCCAATCCGGGGACGCCCGCGCGTCGTTGTTCAGGAGAGCCACGAACCTCCCGCGCGATGCCTCGATCCCGATGTTGCAGGCCGCCGCGAACCCGAAGTTCTGTTCGAGGAATATCGTTCGCACCCACGGATATGCCTTGGCCAGATAGGCCCGCGACGAATCGGTCGAACCGTTGTCGACTACGATGACCTCGATGTCCGGCAGGGTCTGCCTCTCGAGGCTGGCCAGGCAGTCGGGGAGATAGTCGAGCCCGTTTCTTGTCGGAATAACTACCGAAGCGTTTGGCACGCTCGATCTTGCTTCCAGGGGCCTACCCTCGCCACCCGGAGCCGTTTGCCGTCGTGGCCCTATGTAAGCCCATGCTGACTCTCTGCGCCTAGGGACTCGGGTCTCTACAACGATCCTTTCGTGCGATCATACAGCAGAGTCAGCGGAAGCGAGTCCCGTTTGGCGCGAGTCGAGCCGCCTTCTCAATCAAGGTCGGGTGTCAGCTTGCGGTGGATCGAGTCACGCGGCACGTTGTGCATGTCGAAGGTGAAAAACGCCAGCACCAACTGGACCCCGATCATCACCGGCAAGGCGGCGAGCATCACGGTGCCACTGGAAGCCACCACTCCCGACCTCGCCACACTCCACCACTCGGTCACGCCTACCCAGGTTCCGAAAACCAGGAAAGCGACGCCGAACAAGATCTCGAGGGATGCGATGTTGAAGTCTCTGAGGTAGTAGCCATAGAGGATTCGCTTGACGGTGTTGGCGACGTGCTTCCAGGAAAACTCGAAAAGCAGTCGGTGGATGACCAGTGAGCTGTTCTCGGTTGCGTAGACGGCCGCCATCGGCACATCGACGACGACGGCGCGAAGCGTGCCCAGTCTGAACAGCAGGTCCGATTCGAAGAACCACCGTCGGCTGATCTTCTCCAGCGGCAGCGCGGCGGCGACCGCCGCGTGGAGCGCCGTGAAGCCGTTGGTCGGATCGAAGAGATGCCAGTAGCCGCTCGACAACTTGCTGGCGAAAGACAGCAGCGCGTTACCCAGCAGTCGGATCCTGGGCATGTCCCGGAGACCGTCAGGCTCGAAGAAGCGATTGCCCTTGGTGTAGTCGGCCTCGCCGTCGAGAATCGGTCGGACCAGGCGGGGGATAAGGCTAGGATCCATCTGACCGTCGCCATCGAGCTTGACGATCACGTCCGAGCCGCCGTCGATCGCCGCGCGATAGCCGGTCATGGTGGCGCTGCCAACCCCTCGGTTTCTCTCGTGCCGAAGCACGCGCACCCGCCGATCCGTACATTCCGAAGCCACCAGATCGGCCGTGCCCTCGGGGCAGGCGTCATCGACCACGTACACAGCCTCACACTCGGGCCCGATCGCGGCGAGGACCTGCAGAATCTGCTTCTTGACTTTGAAGCACGGAATGACGACCGCGATTCGCGCCTGGACGCGTCCGTCTTCTTCGGCGAGCGCTGCTGCGGGACTTTCGGTTGAGCTCGAGATTCCTTGCAAGATCGGCCCTCTGTCGGCCGCGAATCGAAGTCCGGTGACCGCGGCGCTTCAGTCTAGCCGAAGCCGCGTTCGGGTACGTTCACGGCCTTTGCTAGCATCGATGGCTGGCGTCGTGACCAAAGCATCGTTCATCCGAGGCTTGTGGCTGGTGCTCGCGTTGTGCGCGACGCCGACTCTTGCCGACAGCCCATCGCCATCCGACGCGTCGACTGCAACTCCCTCACCGGCCCAGGCGACTCTCGAACTCCTGGGAACCTGGCAGCGCGGCCCGGTGTACGCGAGCGCTGTCTGGGGCCGGCACGTCTTCTTCGGATCGGGCGGCGCGATTCGCGTCCTTGAAGCCAGTGACGACACGACGGCGTGGCGGGAGATCGGGTCGATCGACACGTCCGGCGTGGTCCGGGATCTCGCCGGCGACGGCGAGCATCTCTACGTCGCGGACGACAGCGGGGCCCTGATCGTGATCGACGTCTCGGACCCCCGCAGGCCGAAGGAGACCGGACGAGTCGCTCTGCGAGAGTACGTCCGGCGGGTCGTGGTACAGGGGCGCTATGCCTATGTGGCGGGCCAGTGGGCTGGGCTGGTCATCGTCGACGTCTCCGATCCCGCCCAGCCCCGTGTCGTGGCAGGTCACGAGACCGGAGGCATCGCGCAGGACGTCTTCGTCTCCGGATCTCTCGCGCTGGTCGCCAACGGCTATCGCTCGAACGGTCTCCGGCTCGTAGACGTCTCGAATCCGATCGGTCCCAGAGAGCTGGGTCACTTCGAAATGCCCGGGATCGCGTACGGCGTGTTCGCCGCCGGGGATCGTGCCTATGTGGTCAGCCTCGAGAAGGACACGGACGGCGAGGCGGGTCTGACGATTGTAGACATCTCAGAGCCGGGGAGTCCCTCCCGGATCGGTTTTCTCGAGGTCAAATACGGGGCCGAGCGAGTCTGGGTCAGAGACTCGATCGCCTACCTGGCGGGCGTCGCCAACGACGCCGGCCTCGTCGTCGTCGACGTCTCCGACCCGTCGGCGCCGCGAGAGCTGGCCGGCTACCGAGACCCCACCTGCTCGGAGTCCGTCACCATCGCGGGATCTCACGCCTACCTCGCCCATGGCGACGAAGGGCTCGAGATCCTCGACATTTCGCGTCGAGAGGCGACTCCGGTGGTGAGCCATCATGACGCGGCGGGCAAGGCCCGCGGCGTTCAGGTGGTCGGTCCGTATGCCTACGTCGCCAATGGCTATGCCGGCCTTCGCGTTCTCGACGTGTCCGATCCCGGAGACATGCGTGAGACCGGCCTGGCAAGAACCTATCGGTCGCTGGACGTCCGTGTGGCCGGCTCTCACGCCTACGTTGCGGATGACGTCGAGGGTCTGCGGGTGGTCGAGGTATCGGATCCTTCCTCGCCGGTGGTCGTGGGACACCTGGATACTCCCGGGGAGGCCACCCGTCTCGCGATCTCGAGCGGCCGCGCCTACCTCGCCGACGGACCTAGCGGCCTGCGCGTGATCGACCTCTCGAGCCCGGAGAGCCCCGCCGAGATCGGCGCCCTCGACACTCCAGGCCACGCCTACGACGTGGCGCTAGCCGGCGGGCTCGCGCTCATCGCGGACGGAGAGGCCGGGTTGAGAGTCGTCGACGTTACGAAGCCCACGGCCCCGGCCGAAATCGGTCACCTGCCCGTCCAGGGCGGCGACGTTCGAGGAGTCGACGCGGTCGGCTCGCTGGCCTATCTGGCCACAGGCAAGCCGGGCCTCATGATCGTCGACATCTCCGACCCTTCCTCCCCGACCGAGATAGGACGGTCGGCCGCAAAACGTACGGTCCGGTCGGTACGGGTCGAGGGCTCGCTTGCCTGGCTCGGAGACCTCAAATGGATTCGGGTGCTCGACGTCTCGGAGCCGTCGAAGCCCCGCGAGATCGCGGCCTTCAAGACGCCGAGCTTCACCCGTGATCTCTGGGTCTCGGGCCGGACGGCCTACGTCGCCGACTACGACGCTGGCGTAGCGGCGCTCGCGATCTCAGAATCTGAATAGGGCACCAGGCCGGATCGTCAGCCGGGGTCCGGCAAGCTCCAGTCCGGGCACCTGAAAAAAGCGGGGGGCCTGACGGCCCCCCGCAGTGACCTCAAGATCGGCGCTGTTTGCCCTAGGGGCTGCAGATCACCGTAACCTCACTCGGGGTCGCTCCGACGAGGCCATCGAAACAATTCGCCAACCAGCCGGTCCCCAACGCGTTTGGAGTCGATTCCGAGAGGGTGAAGGGAAGGGCACACGTGGCTCCCCCGCCGATCACGCGAGATAGGAGCGGACAGTTACAGAACGTCGTATTGGGACACGTGAATTGCGTTACCCCAACCACGCCGGTGGGACCCGTCGGGCCGTCGGCACCGGCTGGGCCCTCTTTGCCCTGTGGACCCTGCGAGCCGGTTCCTCCCGTGGCTCCCGTGCCGCCGGTCGCACCGGTCGCGCCGGTAGCGCCGGTTGCGCCCGTTGCGCCCGTTGCGCCGGTCGCACCCGTTGCCCCATCCGCTCCGTCGGCCCCTGCAGGACCCTCGGGACCCTCGGGACCGATCTTGCCCTGGGGCCCCTGCGGCCCTTCCGGCCCGATCTTGCCCTGAGAACCTTGGGATCCACTGCTTCCTGTGGCTCCCGTCGCTCCGGTGGCACCTGTGGCACCCGTGGCACCCGTGGCGCCATCCGCCCCGTCGGCCCCTGCAGGACCCTCGGGACCGATCTTGCCCTGCGGCCCCTGCGGCCCTTCCGGGCCGATCTTGCCCTGGGAACCCTGGCTGCCGGTCCCACCCGTGGCTCCGGTGGCTCCGGTCGCACCCGTGGCTCCCGTCGCGCCGGTGGCGCCTGTAGCGCCGGTAGCGCCTGTAGCGCCGGTGGCGCCCGGAAAGCCCTGATTACCCTGATTACCCTGTGGACCTGATGGACCCGTTGGACCCGTCGGACCCGTCGGGCCCACGACCGTCGAATCGGCACCTGTTGCCCCGGTCGCACCCGCAGCACCGGTCGGACCGGTCGCTCCAGTCGGACCCACGACGGTCGAATCAGCGCCGGTCGCGCCCGTCGCACCCGTGGCTCCCGTCGCACCGGTCGCACCGGTGGGGCCTGCGACTGTGGAATCAGCACCCGTCGGACCTGTAGGGCCCGTCGGCCCGGGAAAACCCTGGTTACCCTGGTTGCCGGTGACACCCATCGCGCCGGTGGCGCCGGTCGCGCCCGTCCCACCGGTGGCGCCGGTGTCCCCGGTCGCTCCGGTCGCCCCTGTCGGGCCGGTCGGACCCGTCGGACCCGTCGGTCCGGCGATCCCCGGCGAGCAGTTCCACTCTAGAGCTCCACCACCACCCGTCGCCAGAACGACGAGAATATTGCCCACCGGACAGTCGAAGAATTTGTCCGCCGTCAGAACGTTCGCGCCGCTGACCTGCATAGCGGAGTCGCCGCCTGTGAGGGAGTTCGTCGGCAGCTGAGGAGTGGTGCTCTCGCCGCCCACCGGAGCCGCCGAGCCGGCCCCGGCCGAGCTCTCCTGCGGGCGCACCTGTACCGCCAGAAACTCGGGAGAACGCGGCGCGGGCGAAACGTCCGGTGCCTCCCCTCCCGCCGGCACCGCGAACAGAAGCGGCGACGACCAGTCGGTCTTGCTTCCCTTAAGCCGCGCTCTCACCGACCAGGCGTAGTCGCCGGCAGCCAGCCCCTCGGCGGCCGAAGGCGTCCAGCCCGTCGCGCCGCCGCGCACATCGACCCGAAGCACCGGCCGCGCGGCCCGTGACTCCAAGGCACCCGATCCCGACAACTTGAAGACGATCACCTCGTAGCCCAGGGCTCCTTTGGTCGGGCTCCAGTTGAAAGTGGGCGTAACGCTCCCGACCAGCGCAAAGCCCTCGACCGAACCCGGCGAGGCCGGCACCGGTACGCCGGACCCGGCGGCCAGGACGGTTCCCAGACCCAGGGCCGCAAACGCGATCAACGCCGATACCAAGATCCTGATTTTGCCCTTCTTCATCTCCGCTCTCCTTGTTGCCGTCGAGCACCAGCCGGGCTACGCCCCGAGCTACTCCTCTTGTGGCGGATCTTCAGGCATTCGTTACGAGCCGAATTACCCCTGCAAGCTAGCAGAAAACCGGTCGAGCCGCAAGATTCTCCGGGAAATCTCGGGGGCCGATTCGGGAGGACACGAAGGCCGCGAACCGGCGGTCGGAGACCACCTGTGGGGCGGTAGCCGGCGAGGCGCTACAATCACGCGACTCTCGAGAGATTTCCCTGCAAGGAGGGCTCTGTGCAATTCGTAAGCTTTCTCGGCTTGGTCGTGCTTCTCTTGATCGCCTGGGCGATCTCCGAGCACCGGAGCAAGGTCCGCGCACGCACGGTCATCTGGGGCCTCGGTCTGCAGTTCCTGTTCGCGGTCATCATCCTGCGCGGCGACTACTGGAGCTTCGTGGGGATGGCTCTTCTGGCCGGCCTGATCGCGGTCTATATCCTGAGTCGAGAGGGGGGCGGGATCCGCTGGGGCCAGGTCGCCGCATCGATCGTGCTGGCCGGAGCCGTCGCTGCGATTCTGGCCCGTTTCGTACCCGAGGTGATGGGCTGGCTTGTGCTCGCGACTGTCGCGGTGCTGCTTGCCAACGGCCGCTGGAGCTTCGCGCCCAAGGTCCAACCGCTTCTGTCGACGTTTTTCCTGGCCGCCGGTGTGGGCTACCTGGTCGCAAGCGGTAACAACGGCCAAACCATCTTCGCGAGCTTGAGCAGCTCGGTGTCCGACTTCCTCAATCTCTCGGACTACGGTGCGCGCTTCCTGTTCGGAAACCTCGCCAATCCCGCCTTCTACGGAGCCGATGGCGGATGGAAGGGCTTCGGCTTTCTCTTCGCCTTCAAGGTGCTGCCTACCATCGTCTTTTTCGGCGGCTTCATGGCGGTTCTCTACTACCTGGGAATCGTGCAGAAGGTCGTCGAGGCGATGGCGCATTTCATGCGCTGGACCCTGGGAACCAGTGGCGCCGAGACACTCTCGTGCTCTGCCAACATCTTCGTCGGCCAGACCGAGGCGCCGCTGCTCATCAAGCCCTTCCTCCAGGAGATGACCAAGTCCGAGCTGCTGACCATCATGGTGGGAGGCTTTGCGACGATTGCCGGGGGCGTCCTCGCGGGCTACATCGCCTTCGGCGTGCCCGCCGGGCACCTGATCGCGGCCAGCGTCATGTCGGCCCCGGCGGCCCTGGTGATCGGCAAGATCATCTACCCCGAGACCGAGCACTCGAAGACCGCCGGAGACGCAGGTCTTCCGGACATCGACAGCGGCAGCAATTTGATTGAAGCAGCTTCGGGTGGCATCACCGACGGCCTCAAGCTCTCGGTGAACGTCGGCGCGATGCTGCTCGGCTTCATCGCCCTGATCGCGGTCGTGGACGTCATTCTCAACTACATGGATTCACTGATCGACGGCCGCCTTCTGGACGGCGCCATCGTGACCTACTCGAGCGGCGGCCTGTCGCCGGTCACGCAAGAGTTCGCCGGCTTCTTCCCGGGCTCGCTCCAGACCTTCTTCGGAACCCTGCTGCGCCCCCTGGCCTTCGTCATGGGCGTGCCCTGGGCGGACGCGGGTCAGGTCGGCAACCTGCTGGGCATCAAGCTGTCTCTCAACGAGTTCGTAGCGTACGGCCAGCTCGGCAACTACATCGCCGAAGAGGCGATCTCGGAACGAGCCAAGATCATTTCGACCTACGCCCTGTGCGGCTTCGCCAATTTCTCGTCGATCGGGATCCAGATCGGAGGGATCTCGGCGATCGCTCCCAGCCGGCGGTCGGACCTCGCGCGAGTCGGGCTCAAGGCCATGATCGGTGGAGCCATCGCGTCGTGGATCACCGCCACCCTGGCCGGCATACTGATCACCTGAGGCGTCGGCGGCGAAACAGGCGAGCGCGCGGGGAGTCGGCCGGCGAGGCCTTTTGGTCACGGTGCTCGATCTTGGACATACCTCGGCCAAAGGCGCGCGTGAGATGGCGTAGGAGCGCCCGGCCGATGCCGGTGCCTTCGGAAGCCGCAAGCGCCCGCCACCGACGGGGCGAGGGCACCAGGAGCCGCGCCACATAGCCCAAACGGGCCCACCACCCCGGATACATACGGGCGCCCGACAGAAGAGCGCGTCGGTCGGTCAGGTCGAGCAGGGCCGCCTCGACGTGCCCCGGTAGCTCGGAGTCCACTTCGAGAGCGGTCCCGTCGCCTTCGAAGAGATGCCGGGCGATAGCCACGGCCTCCTCGAACTCGGGCTCGAGATCGGCGAGTTTCAGCAAACGTTCCAGCTCGTCTCGCTCGCCCGCCTGCCCTGCCGCCGACGCGAAGTCCAGCCAGTGGCGCAGATCCACTCGCTGGTCGTGATGCAGGATGTGGGCGAGCTGAAGGACGAGATCGGCCTCCCTCGACGGGGCGCGAAACGAGCAGCCCTCGACTTCCAGGCGCTCCGCGCCTTCGAAGACCTCCTCTATGAACTCCCGGCGCCGGTCGAGGACTTCGTACAGGTCGAAGTGCAGTTCGAGGCCCGCGCCCAGCGCCGGATGCTGCAGGCTCAGGTGGTAGGTGGCGTTCTCGCCCACCGTCTGAAAGCCCAGCTCTCGCGCCGCCTCGACGAGAGGCTCGAGATCACGCTGCCGGCACAGAAGATCGACGTCGACCATCACGCGAAGACCCGGGTCCTTCAACCGGCGGGCGATCGATACCGGTCCCTTGAGCACGATCGGTTCGATATCGGAGCGCAACGCTCGCTCGAGCAGCTCCGCCAACGTCTCCAGAAGGGAGAGGTTGAAGATCTGATTGCGGTAGTACTGGCCCTCCCAGGCATCGAGCGTCTCGGCAGGCACTCCGGTCAAGAGCCCCGACTCGCTCAGCTCGAAGAGCAAGGGCTCGAGATTGTGGCGTCGGGCGCCCTCGGCTACGGCATCCCAGTCTTCCGGGACCTCCTTCTTCTCGGCCGGCGTCGATCCCGGTCCGGAGCCGAGCCATCGACCCGCGGCCGACCGCAGCCACCGGACCGCCTCGGGATCGAGAGTCTCCGCTGGTGCCGTCAAGAATAGAGCGCTTCGATGTCGCTCGCGTACTTCGAGAGAATCACCCGGCGCTTGAGCTTCATCGTGGGCGTCAACTCGCCGCCTTCCACCGTGAACTGTTCGGCAAGCAGACGAATCCGCTTGATCTGTTGTACTCGGGAGAGAGTCGCGTTGACGGTCTTGTGGACCTGTGCCTCGATCCAGCGCGAGAACAGCGCGCACTGAGCCGCCGCCGCGATATCGCGCGCCGGGCTCCCCGCCGACTTGACGGCCTGCCGGAATCGATCGGGGTCTATGGTCACGAGCGCCGTCAGGTAGTTCCGGCTGTCACCGATCACCGCGGCGGCGGCGACGCATGGAATCGACTTGAGTTGAGCCTCGATCGGCGCCGGCGCGATGTTCTTGCCACCCGAAGTGATGATCAGCTCCTTCTTACGATCGGTGACTTTGACGAAGCCGTGCTCGTCGAGGTCGCCGATGTCGCCCGAATGCACCCACCCCTCGTGGTCGAGGGTTCGGCGGGTTGCTTCCTCGTTCTTGTAGTAGCCCATGAAGACGTGAGGGCCCCGCATCAGGATCTCTCCGTCTTCGGCGATCTCGAGCTCGGCGCCCGGAAACGCGAAACCCGCCCGGCCGGTGCGGAACTTGTCGGGGCGAGAAAGGGTACCCGGACCGCTGACTTCGCTCATTCCGTAGACCTCGAGGATCGGGATACCGAGTGACAGGAAGAACTCGAGCGTGTCGAGAGTGATCGGAGCCGCCGAGCACGCGCAGATTCGTGCCCGGTCCAGGCCGCTCTTCTCGCGCACCTTCGAGAACACCAGCTTCTCGGCGAGACCATAGAGCGCCGGCAGTTTCTCCCCTCGTTGAGCGGCATATCCGCCCTCGAGTCCCTTCTTGCGGGCCCAGGCGGCAATCTTCTTCTTCAGACCCTTCGAGTTGGCGCCCGCCGCCGCAATCGCCGCCTGGAATTTCTCCCAGACTCGCGGCACGCCGAAGAACACGTGCGGCCGGACCTCGCGCAAATTCTCCGGCAGCTTTTCCATGCTCTCGGCGAACCAGGTGCAGGCACCGACCTGCATCGGGCCGTGCAGGGAGATCATCTGCTCGGCGATGTGAGAAAGCGGCAGATAGCTGATGAACTGATCTTCAGGACCGATGTAGAGCGCATCCACCACCGCCTTGGCGGTCCAGACCAGATTGTGGTGAGACAGCATGACCGCCTTGGGAGGACCGGTGGTTCCCGAGGTGTAGATGAGCGTGGCCAGGTCGTCCGGATCCTGTGCCTCGATCCGAGCCTCGAGCTCGGAGGCAGGGACCGTGTCGCCGATCGCCAGAAGCTCCTGCCAACTCAGTACGCCGTCGACGTCACTGCCCCCATCCATCAACACGATGGCCCGCAGATCGGGCAGCTGATCCCGAATCTCGAGGAGCTTCTCGAGCTGGCTCGCGTCTTCGGCCACCACCACCGCAGCCTCCGCATGCTCGGCAATGTAGTGGCACTGCTCGGGGCTCGACGTCGTGTAGATCCCAGCGGGCATGCCGCCGGCGGCAATCGCCGCGAGATCCGAGATCACCCACTCGGGCCGGTTGAAGCCGATGATCGCAATCGCCTGGCCGGGACGGTGGCCGAGCTTGATGAACCCACGAGCGGCACGTCCGACCTGGGCGTGGAACTTGGCCCAGCTCGTGCTCTCCCATGAGCCGCCTCGTTTTGCGCACAGCGCCGGTTGATCGCCACGACTCCGTGCGATCTCTTCAAAGAGCCTGGGTACGGTCGTCTTCACGACGGGCCTCCTTCTTGTAGGTCCGCCTATATTAGTCGCTCGCCTCCCGATCGCCCAAAACCGGAAGATATTCCGCCCATGGGCCCACGTCGTCCCTGTGGACCTTGGCCATGACTCGCGACATCTGTGCAATGTGGCCTAGATCGTGAGTCACCCAGGTGGCGAGAAGCTGACCGAGCGTCACCTCACCGAGCGCTGGGTGGACGCCCCGGAGATCGAACTGCTCCGGCTCGATCGCAAGCGCTCGAAGCGCCTGGAGATTCGCGGCGCGCAACCGGCTGAACTCGTCGAGAAGATCGGCCAGCGTCTTCCCCCGACTGTCTTCGAACTGCGCGAACCGGTCGAAGGGCTCGAACGGTCTGGCCGTTCCGTGCTCGAGAATGCGGCGCGTCCGCTCCATCCAATCGGTGCGCTCCCCGTGCACCATGTGGCCGACGATGTCGAAGGGACTCCAGGTGTCGGCGCCTTCGTCGGCCTCGAGCCAGGCCGTGTCGAGGCCACGAAGAAGGGTGTCCAGAAGCGCGGGCGTGCGTTCGAGAACCTGCAGGGCGTTGTCGAGGTTGAACGGCATTGCGGAAAGATAGCATCGAGGAGCGGAGTGCCTCCCTCCCGACTGGTCTTCGATCCGGTCTCTGCGGGCCGCCGGTGCCGTCGTCTCGCTCGGCGGACCTCGCTTCCTTCGAGGGACTCAGGACAGGCTGCAAGAGGCACGCGGCCGGCCTTTCAGGCAGAGAGCCGATAGAAGCAGCCAATCGCAGATCTCCCTGGCGCGACCCAACACCGTCTCGAATGCCGGAATTGTTCGTAACCGGTGGCAGGGTGTTCGCATCTACTCGACCGAGGCCGCGCGGTAGGCTCCATCCGCGCCCGCGATGTTCGGAGAAGACATGAAGAACCTAGCCCTGGCCCTGATCCTTTTCCTCGGTCTCGCGGCCGCCGCCGGCGCTGCCGCCGAATCGAGGAACGGACACCCGGACCTTTCCGGCAGCTGGACCCTAAACGAGGGCATGAGCGAGAACGCGATCGACAAGATGCGCGAGATGAGGTCGAAGGGCCTGGTCGGCCGCGGCGGCTTGGGTGGTCCTCCGGGCGGCACGGGCCGGGGGGGTGGGCTCGACACCGGTTCCTGGGGTCGCGGTCGAGGGGGCCGGCGTGGCAGGGGGCTCGAAGGCGACCGGCACGGACCGCTGGCCACGATAGACGACGGCGTCGACGCGATTGCGATCCGTGAGACCGACGACCAGCTCTCGATCACCTACTCAGACAACCGGCTTCGGATTCTCTTCACCGATGGCCGCAAGGATAAGCGCACCGGGCCGTTGGGCGACGTCGTGACCACCGCGAAATGGAATCGGGACGGCGAGCTAGTGGTCAAGTCAAAGGTGGAGGGCCGCAAGACGGTCGAGATCTACCGGTTGGACGCGACAGTGGACCGGTTGCTGGTCGACGTCACCTTGGACACGCGGATGGGACAGGTGACGTTCTACCGCACGTACGACCGCGCTCCGGACCCGAAAGCAGGCGCTCCGGGGCTGTCCTAATCCTCGACCTGGTCTCCAACTTCAGTGCCCGGCTTCTGGATCGTCCGCAGGAACGCGAGCAGATCATCGATTCTGCGTCGCACCGGCTCTTCCTGATCGGCGTCGCGTCCAGGCTCCTGAAAGCTCAGGCCCCAGATCGGCATCTCGCGGGCGCCGTGACCGCGCAGATCCTCCCGCCCGTCGATGACCCCGGTCAGGCGCCTCGCCGGAAAGACCGTGTCTCCGGACTCATCGGATTCCATGAGATCGGTAAGATCGGCCGGCGCGACCTTGAGGTCTGCCGCCAGAGGTCCGTTCCCACGACCCTCGAGGCCATGGCAGGCGGCGCAGTGGATCTGAAAGAGCAGCGCCCCGCGGCTACGAGCCGCCTCGAGCTCGTTCTGAAGACCAGGAGCGGTCGGTCCCGTTTGATCCGCGCTCCAGGCCATCCACGGCATCAGCACGGCCAGCCCGCATAGAAGCACCATGGGCCGCATGGAGCAACTCTAGTGCGCGTGACTCAATCGAGGAACATGCCTTGGGAGGGGCCGGGCCCGACTCTAGGGGTGGCCCGAGCCCCGAAACGCCTATTGGATCTTGACCGTTCGGCGCACCGGCGATAGATTGACAACTCACCTCAAGCGAACGGAACCGGGGGGCCAGGAGACTGCCATGTCGCGACAGACGAAGGTCGAACAAGTGGACAACGTACGGCGCAAGCTGCTCAAGTCCTCGATGGTCGCGGGCGGCTTTCTGGCCGCGGGGAGCCTGCCCTACGCCAAGCCTGCCGTGAAAAGCTTCTTCGGCCTACGCAGCGCTTGGGCTCAGCCGTCGGTGATGGCGCAGTTCACGGGCAACCTCCCCGACCTGGGAGGGGGTCAAGGCACGGGACAGGACGCCTGGACCTTCGACACGACCGTGCCCAACACCATGCTGACCATCAACGTCATGGTCACCGGCGGCGCTGCCGCGCCGGAGATCGGTCTCTTCGCGCCGGCCGCTACACCGCCCGCCGTGACCGTCACCGGAGTCAATCTTCTTACTGGCGTCCCAGGCGGCTACAACGGCCCACTGCCGGTCGTGGTCAATGCCGCCGTAATAGGCACCCACACACTGGCGGTCGAAGACAGCCTGATCAACGCCCTGCAAGTGCCGTTTTCCTACCAACTCGACGTCACCGCCAGCGCTCTGATCATTCCCGGACCCCAGGTGATCACCAGCGGTCCCGAGACCCTGCCGCCGGCTTCGAGCGGCGGGTAGCGGTACCCACGAGGGTGTAGCGGCCGAGCTCCGTCTCGGCCGTCATCCGGTCCCGCCAACCACGGCCGACAGGGACGTCGGCCGCTACAAACGAGTCGCCGGGGACACCCGCGCTGCGGGCATCCCCCATCGACTCTCTTGTTGGAACCGCGAACCCGCTAGGGCACCAGCACCGGCTCGATTCTGATCTCGAGCTTGGCGTCCTGGCCGACCACCAGCTCCTCGATCACGACCTTGATCCCGGCCCGAAGCAGCAGATCACCAAGCGGACCGATGATCCCGAAGTTGGGTCCGACGAATATCGTGTCGCAGACGACGAACTCCTCAGCGACCATGACCGTGTCGTCCATGAGCGTCAGATTCTCGCCGTTTGGCGCCACACACGGTCCGCCGGGCTCCACCACGATCAGCGTGTCGATAGCCGCCGAGCTCTCGCCAGAAGACGAGGTGAGCGGGCTGCTGAGGTTGGGGTAGGAGCCCGGAACCGTAGCCGTGACGTCAACCTGCACGAAGCAGAAGTCTCCTGCTGCCACCGAGCCTCCAGAGTAGCTGATCACTCCGCTTCCTTCGACCGCCGTCAGCGTTCCACCGGTACAGGTTGATCCGACGTCGGCCGAGAACGCGACCGTGACCCCGGCGGGCAGCGTGTCGGTGAACGCCAGATCGGTCACCGGGAAGACGCTGTCCGAGTTGTCGATCAGGAAGGTCAAAGCGCTTCGGAAACCCGGATCGATGAAATCGGGGACGAAGGCCTTGCCGAAGAGCGGCGGCGGGTCGACATCGAGGAAGGCGGTCACGGGCGCGGCGACCGGAAGGCCTAGAACCTCGAGAGCGCTGGTGGTGTTCAGGAACGAGCCGCCGCCCGAATCCGGTGGCACCAGGAGATCGACGTTGAAGGTGCACATGCCTCCCGGCAAGAGAGTTCCACTCGTCATTGTAAGCACCGAGGTGCCCGTGATCGACGACCCCACGCCGCAGGGCTCCACCGGAAGACTAGTCGCCACCAGGCCCGGAATCACTGCGTCGAGATCGTCGGCGAAGGCCAAATCGGTGATCGTGTCCATGGTCGAGAGGTTGGTGATCATGAAGGTCAGAACCGGTGTGCCGGTCGGCTTGGTGAGACCGTCGAAGAACTTGACGAAGGTGAAGAAGTCGATGATGAGATCGTCGGACGCGGGCTCGCCGGTCACGGGGGCACTGTCGATCGTGCCCATGATCTCGGAGGTCGTATTGGTGATCGTGGTGCCGAACGGGACTGCCATCGGAACCGAAAGCGTCACGCTGAAGCCGCAGTCTCCGCCGGTGAAGCTGCCGCCCGAGAACGTCAATTCACCCGCGGCAAAGTCGAGGGTGCCGCCACACGCCGCCTTGGGCAGCGCCTCATTGGGTGCGAGGCCTGCGAGCGCGGATTCGAGATCGTCGGTGAAGGCGAGATCGCTCGCCGAGTCGAAGGCACCCAGCGTGCTGATTCCGAACTCGAGCGTCACCGTGCCGCCGGGCACCACGGGATCGTCGGTGAATTCCTTGGTCAGGAGCAGCTGCTCGTTGGCGACCACCAGGTCGTCCTGAGCCGCCGGGAACGTAGCGGTCGAACCGCCGACCGTCGCCGAGACGGCACTCGTGCGGTTGACGTAAGTGCCCGAAAGCGTCCCCGCCGGGACATCGAGGGTCACCGAGAAGGTGCACACGCCGTCGGTCTCGAGCGGACCCGGCGGGCCCAGGGTGCCGTCGGTGAGAATCAGCACATTCCCCGTGACGTCATCATCGAGAGACGAGCCGGCGCCGCACGGATCGGCGAGCGGCAGCGTCGAAGCTACGCTCAGACCGAGGAGGACGTCGGGATCCAGCACGTCGGTGAAGACGATGTCGGTCACCGTGCCCGGGGTCTGATTCGTGATCACGAACTCGAGGGTGACCGTGCCGCCTGAGATCACCGGATCATCGATGAACTCCTTGGTCAGGATGAGTCCGCCGATAATCAGGTCGTCCTCGGCCGGGTTCTCGGTGGTGTCGACCCCCAGGACCGTCGCCACGACGTTGGAGGTCGTATTGGTGTGCGGACCGGCCTCGGCCGAGCCGGGCACGCTCAGGGTCACGCTGAAGGTACAGATCTGCCCTGGAGTCAGAGTCGCCCCCGAGAAGGTCAGGAAGGTGTCGCCGTCGGTGCCCACCAGCATGCCGTCGCCGGGCGGACACAGGCCGGTCAGGGGCAGCCCGGTCGCCACCAGACCGGAAATCGCCGGGACCAGGGCATCCAGATCGTCGGTGAAGCCGACGTCGACCGCATCGCCGGGAGCGTTCGGGTCGTGCTCGAGGGTGAACTCGAGAGTCACCGTCCCGCCCGGCTGCACCGGGTCGTCGGTGAATGCCTTGGTCAGCCGCGGCGCTGCCACCAGGTCGAACGAGTCGGATGCAGGCAGTCCCGATACCGTTTCGGCGTCGACCGTGGCGGTGATGACCTCTGTCGTGTTGACGTAGGTGCCCGTCGAAAGGCCGATCGGCAGGGTCAGGGTGACGTCGAAGCTGCACGAGTCCGGCGCCGTACCCAGAACGCCGTCGGTCAGCTCGAGACCCTGACGATCGGTCCCGAGACTGACGAGGGCGAGCGACGACGTGCCGTTGCACGGCGGATCCGGAACCGGAGGCAGGGTCACCGTCACCGGGAAGGGCAGGAAGGTCGTCAGCTCGTCGACGAATGAGATGTCGGTCGCACCGGAGACCGTGCTGGTGTTGGAGATCGTGAAGCGAATCACCACATCGTCGCCGGGCCCGACCACCGGGTCGGGCAGCATCGTGGTCGCGTCCAGGAACTCCTTGGTCAGGACCGGCGCCGCCACGATCTTGAGAACGTCCTCCGCAGGATCTCCGGTCTCGGTGACCCCGTCGATCGTCGCCATGATCGAGCTGGTGGTGTTGGTGAAGCTGCCGTCCGTCACCGCGGGCAACTGGAGCGTGACGCTGAAGGTGCACGAGCCTTCGGCCGGCAGGCTCCCGCCCGAGAACATCAGAACGCCGCCGCTTTCGGCAAGAGTGCCGCCGCACTCGGCCCTGGGTAGGGCGTCGATCACCGTCACCCCGGTGAGACCACCCATGGGATCGATCGTGTCGGTGAACTCGATATCCGTCGCCGGAAAGTCACGGCTCGGGTTGTTGATCTCGAACTCGAGGGTCACCATAGTTCCCGGGGCCACCGGATCGTCGGTGAACGACTTGATCAGGAAATCTTTCTGGGCATCGAGAACGGCGGTGGCAAAGCCGGCCGAGAGGAACGTGGAGATGTCCGGGTCGAGGTCGAGCTCGCCGCTGACGTTCTCGTAGAGCCCCTCCACCGCTGCGGTCACGTCGACCGTCACCGTACAGGTCGCTCCGCCGTCCAACGCCGGGAAGGCGGGCAGGAGGCCCGCCGCAACAAGAGTGATGACCCCGGTTCCGGGATTCGCGGTCACGGTCGGCGGAATCGTCGCGGTCCCGCAATCGCTCAGCGCGTTCGGAAGCGTCGCGACCACCAGGCCGGCCGGCAGGTTATCGGTGAATCCCAGGAATAGAAGATCGGCCGCGTTGGCCGTGTTGTCGATGGTGAAGGTGAGCGTGCTGGTGCCGCCGGGCGGAATCACCGCTGGCGCAAAGCTCTTCGAGAATCCCGGCTTCGCGGCGTCCACCGTCAGGGTGGCCGCGGCGGTTCCACCGCTTCCTACGCTGGAGGTCAGCTCTCCGCTCAGGTTGTCGTAGGTCCCGGCCGTGGCCGCGGTCACGTTGACCGTGACCGTGCAGGTCGTGCCCAGACCGAGCCGGGCGCCGGAAAGGCTGATCGTCGTGCCGCCGTCTGGAGCGGACAGGAAGCCGTCGGTGCAGTCGGTCAAGGCGCTCGAGGGCGTGGCGATCACGACCCCGGCGGGCAGAACATCGGTGAAAGCGACTTCCTCGGCCAGAACGATCGAGTCGATGTTGGTGATCGTGAACTCGAGCTGGGTGGTGCTCCCGGGACCGATGGTGTCGGGCAGGAACACCTTCGAGAACTCGAGAGGCCCGGTGACGACCAGATCGGCGGTCGCCGGAGGGGCCACCGCGAGGCCGTTTTCGGTGAGGTCACTGGTGGTGTTGACGTGTGTGGCCACCGGCACTCCGGGCTGCACCAGGACGTCGACGTCGAACGAGCAGGTGCCGCCGCTTCCAGCCAGCTGGCCGCCGGTGAAGGTCAAGAACGATGTTCCATCGATTTGCGACCCGGTGCCGCAGACGTCGCTCTTCGGGAGCCCGGTCGCCACCAGACCAGGAGCGACCGCGTCGAGATCGTCGAAGAAGGCGAGATTGATCACCGAGATCGCGCCCGGATTGGTGATCGTGAAGGTCAAGACCGCCGTTTCGCCGACCTCGACCGGACCGTCGAAGGACTTGCTGAAAGCCAGCAGGTCGAAGACCGTCAGCTCGTCGCTCGCGGCATCGCCGTCAACCGCCAAGCTGTCGATCGTCCCGGTCACGGCGCTGGTGGTGTTGGTGTAGATGTTGGCCGCGGCCCCTCCGGGAACGGTAAGCGAAACCCGGATCGTGCAGGAGCCACCGGCCGCGAGCGAGGCGTCGTCGACCGTGATCATGTCGGTTCCGGTGCCGGACACCGTCGCGCCGCAGTCTTGCGAAAGCACGCTGTCGAAGGTCAGGCCGGTGAGCGCCGCACCCAAATCATCGGTGAAGTCGATGGCGGAGGCCGCTCGAGCCGGGTCGAGATTGGTGAGGGTGAACTCGAGAGTGACCGGGTCACCGGCAGCGACCGGGTCGTCGGTGAACTCCTTGGAGAGCTCGATCAGATTCGAGTCGACCGTCAGGACGTCGGTCGCGGGATCGACGGCAACCGCGCCGCCCTGGCTGGCAGACAGGTTGCTGGTCGTGTTGATGTAGGTGCCGTCGGCCGCTCCCGGAGGCACCAGGACTTCGACCTCGATCGTGCACATCTCTCCGGAGAGGACGCCGCCGCCGACGTAGATCAGGAACGTAGTCCCGCTGAGAGAGCCGCCGCAGTCGTTCACCGACGGCGCACCCGTGGCGGCGAGGCCGGTAAGCGCGGCGCTCAGGTTGTCGGTGAAGAAGGTGATCGTGGCATCCAGGGTCGGATGGACGTTCTCGATCGTGAAGCGCAGGGTCACGGTGTCACCCGCGATCACCGGGTCGCCGAGGAATTCCTTGCTGAACCTGAGGCCGCTGACGTCGAGGTCGTCCTCGGCCGGAAGCGAGGTCGCCGCGAGACCGCCGACCGTCGCGCCGACGTCGCTGGTCGTATTGGTATAGCTGCCCGCGGCCGCGCCGGCGGGCACGTCCAGGGTCACGCTGAAGGTGCAGCTCTCCCCGGGCGAAAGGCTCCCACCCATGAATGTGAGCATCGTGGTGCCCGAAAGCGTTCCGGTGCCGGGATCGCCGCCGGGCCCGTCCGGGTCGCAGGCTTCGGTCAACGGTAGACCGGTCGCCGTCAGACCGGCGAGCACCGGGACCAGGTTGTCGGTGAAGCTGATCGCCGTGGCATCGGCGGACTGGTCCGGCGCGTGGCTCAAGGTGAACTCGAGCGTCACCGTGCCGCCGGGCGCCACCGGATCGCCGATGAAGGCCTTGGTCAGGCTGGGCGCGGCGATCACCTCGAGCGTGTCGCTCGCGGGATCGCCGGTCCGGGTCGCGCCGTCGACGGTCGCCGTCGGCTCCTCGGTAGTATTGAGATAGATCCCGGGCGGCAGACTCGCCGGGATCGTCAGAGTGACCTCGAAGGTGCACGAGCTCCCCGCCCCGGGGGCCGGGTCCAGGGTGCCGCCGGTGAGCGACAGCCCTTGCCGGCCGGTTCCCAGGCTGATCAGGTTCAGGGTCGAGCCGACCCCACAGGGCGGATTCGGAACCGGCGGCAGCGTCACCGACACCGGGAAAGGCAGGAAGCCGCCGGTCGGCCCACCGCCGACGAGAGTGCCTTCGGTCAGCTCGTCGACGAAGGCAACCAAAGTCGCTGCCGAGGTCGTGCTGGTGTTGGTGACCGTGAACCGCAGGATGACGTCGTCGCCCGCGTTGACGACCGGGTCCGCCGCCATGGTCGTCGCGTCCCGGAACTCCTTGGTCAGAATCGGCACCGGTGCGACGAAGAGGTCGTCTTCGGCCATGTTGCCGGTGACCATCATTCCGTCCACGGTGCCGGTGACCGCGCCGGTGGTGTTGGTGTAGGCGCCCGGAGTCGTGCCGCCGGGCACCGACAGGCTGACCCTGAGGGTGCACGAGCTTTCCGGCGCAACCGTGGCGCCGCTCAGTCCGATCGTGGTGCCGCCGACACCGGAGACCGAGCCACCGCAGTCGTTCGCCAGCACGCTCGAGAAGGTCAGGCCGGAGAGCGCGGGTACCAGGGTCGTCAAGTCATCGCTGAACGCCACGCCGGTCGCGGCGAAGAGACGGTCGAAGTTGGTGATCGTGAACTCGAGGGTCACCGAGCTTCCCGGAGGCACCGGATCGTCGGTGAATTCCTTGGTCAGGTGAAGCGGGTCGGTGGTTACCTCAAGGGTGGCGCTGGCCTTACCGGCGGGAACGAAGTCCGCGAGAAGATCCTCGCTCACGTTTCCGAGCAGACCGGTGCCGGTGGCTACGACGTCGACCGTGACCGTGCAGGTCGCTCCGGCCGCGAGCGCCGGGAAAATGCCAATGCCATCGGCGTCCAGGACGATGGTGCTGGTACCCGCAATCGCGGTAAGGCTGGGTGGCAGAACAACCGTGCCGCAATCCGTCGAGGCGTTGGCCGGATCGGCGATCTCCATCCCCAGCGGGAGATTGTCGGTGAAGTCGAGATTCAGGATGTTGGAGCCATTGGCCGAGTTGTCGATCGTGAAGGTCAGCGTGCTTCTACCACCCAAAGCCACGGTCGACGGCGCGAAGCTCTTGGAGAAGCCCGGAAGGGTCGTCACAACCATCAGGTCGTCGGTCGCGAGCGTCGGCGTGGCGGTACCGCCGGCGATGCCGTCGGTCGAAGTCAGCTCGTTGGAGGTGTTGGCGTGAACGCCCGCTGTCGCCGAGGTCACGTCGACGGTCACTTCGCAGCTGCCGAACCCGGCCACGCTGCCGCCAAAGAAGCTGACGCTCGAGCCTCCGGCGGTCGCCTCGACCGTACCGCCACAGGTCGAAGTGGGATTCGGGAAATCGGCCACTGTGATGGCCGCCGGCAGATCGTCGCTGAAGGTCAGAAGGCCGGCCGGAATGCCGTCGGGGTTGGTGATCGTGAAGGTCAGGGTCGTCGAGCTCCCCGGCCCGATCGTGTCCGGGTCGAAGAGCTTGGTGAATCCGAGGTTGGATTCGACCGTGGTCCGGTTGACGAAGGTGCAGGTGATCTCCTCGCCCGCCGACAGGTCGATGTCGTCCGGAAAGCCTTCCGAGCAAGTCTCCGAGACCAATTCCCAGCCGCTCGGCACGGTCTCGACCACCTCGTAGATCGCTGGGAGAAGGAACCTCATGTAGGGCGGGTCCTCGTCGGTGAGACCGAAGGAGTCGACCGGCGCGACCTCGACGATGTTGAGGTCGAAGTCGAAGCTGGTCGGATCTCCTCGAGGCTCGGTGACCTTGTCGACGATGATCTTGCCGGCCAACGAGTTTTCGAAGGTACAGGTTACGGTTTCCGCACCGTCGACGACGATGGTGGCGGTTCCGCTCCCGAGCTCCACGGACGAGTTGCCGTCGTCGCAGTCGATGTCGGTCAGGATCCAGCCGGGGACCGGGGCTTCGGTCACAGTGTAGGTGCCGGCCGGGACGCTGAAGGTCATCATGCTGGGTAGTGTGATGTCGGCGTCGTCATCCAGATCGAAATCGCCGATCGGAGCGGAGCCGCTGAAGCTGAAATCCTGAGCGTTTGGAGAGGGGATCGCATCCTTGACGATGACGACGGCGGGGCCCACCACGCCCGCGAAAGCCGCCGGCGTGCCCGCGGCCGCCAGGATCGTCACGAGCAGCAGAGATAGAAGACCCTCGGAGCGGGAACCGCGGCGTTGAATGCGTCTATCGAAACCCATGGCTTCTTCTCCCTCGACCGCTGGCGAAACAGAGACTGTCGGCATTTCCCCCAAGACCGCCAGCTCATTCAAAAAGGTCCCGGTAGTCTAGCGCAGCCAACCGGATCGCATGACACTTCAGAGCGAGATTGCAGCGGAAAGTTTTTCCACACACATAGCCGGTCTTCGATGAGTTCCAGGTCCGCGCTCTGAACCTCAGGGGCTCGCGCTCTGTTCAGGCACGATCTCCACCCTGAAGCCGTTTCCCGTCGTGACCGAGAGCCCGTTGTGCAAGGCAATCAACTGCCCGGCGCGAAAGATCACCTCCGACGCCACCTCGAACCCGGCTCCGGCCGAAAGCGACTCGCAGGCGTGGAAGACCGTCGGCGTCTCGACTGTCTGAGGCCCTAGAGCAACATCGCCCTGGCAGGTCTCGAAGACCGCGGTGAGATCGCGGTTGCCGCCGATTGCGAAGTCCAGCACCAGATCGAGGCTCACCCGAACCGCGCCCTCCTCCCAGCGCACGAACGCCGAGCCCGGAGCGGTCGTGGCGGCAAGCTCGAGAGCAATGCCGTCGGTGAAGATCTCGGCGCAATCACCGGCACAGTCGATACCGGCCGGATCGCTCGTGACCTGGCCCGCACCCGAGCCGGCGAGCGCCACCTCGATCTCGGAGACGGGAATCAAGGTCGCCGGCGCCACCGCCGTCGGAGTCAGAGCCATCGGTGAACCCGTCTCGAGCACGCCGAGGGTCAGCTGCAGATCGCCCGGCGCCGCGTTGGCATCGAAGGCGAAGTTGTACATGATGCCCCAGTCGAGCTCATTGCCGGCCGGCGCCGAAAAGGTGATACCTCCAGCATTGACGGTGGCCGCCCAATCGTTGCCGGTGACTCCGTCCTGATCTCCGAACCAGGCGTTCCAGACTGTCGCTCCCGGCGGTAACGGCACCGTGAACGAGTCGATTTGCCGATCGAAATCGAAGTTCATGAGCGCATACTCGTAGTGGGTCAGGCCGGAGGGCAGCTGGGTCGCGATCACGGCCACCTTGAGCTCGCCTTCGTCCGGGTTGGTGGTGACGGTCACGTTAGCCGCGTTCGGCGGCGGCGCGACCGGATCCAACCAGGTGTCGAGCGCCGATCCGTTGGTGAGCGAGACATCGTCGAACGGAAATGTCCATGGACCGGGTGGATCGGGAGGGGGCGGAGGAACCGGAGGCGTAGGCAGCACGGCCCGGTGCCCCATGCTGTTGAAGATGTCGATGTCCTCCTGCACGACGTACCAGGCTTCGACGCGATACGAAGCACCCGGTATCGTGAGGTCCGCCACCGGGGCGGTGAGCCGATGCTCGAAACCGTCCGCATGGTCACCGTCGTCGTGACCGCGCAAATCGTCCGGCGGCGGCCCGTCGAAGTGCGAGCCGGTCTTGTTCCAGGTGGTCGCCCAGTCCGTGCTGGACGCGGTGACCTCCTCGCGCGGCGCGAGATACCTGCGGTTGGAGTTGGTTCCCGCTCCGTAGAGATCCGTGCAGTCGTTGAAGAGAACCTGATCCCACTGGCAGTCGCACGGCGGGGTGTTGGCCGAGAAGAAAGCGTGCTTGACGTCCGAGCGCCCGATCTGCTCGATCCTGCCGTTGAAGGTTCGATAAAGGTGCATGACCAGAAACGGATGTTGCCCGACCACGTTGAGTGGCGCGGTACCGTCCGGCGCGATCGAGCGAAACCACTTCACGTCGGCCGTCCCGACGTTTTGAAGGCGCACAGCGGGCGCCAGCGCCACCCGCGTCGCGTCGCAGTGCGCCTCGTCGACCGAGGTCATGCTCTCGAGCAGCACATCCACCGGTCCGCCGTAGTCGGGAACGCACGTCCCCCCCGCCCTGCTGATGCCTGGGGCCGAAGATCCGTCAATCTCCCGGTTCGTCACGCCCGCCCGAATGTGCGCCTCTCCTAGAGCCAGTCCCTCGAGCTCGGGCCGGCCGAGCCGTTCGGCAAGCTGCCCGGAGAGCCGCAGATCCATGTTCTGGAACAGGACCTCTTTTCCGTCCGCGCTCTGCTGGATATGCGGATTGTCGAGAACGAAGACCAGACTGCCGTCGACGGCCCGCATCTCGAACGCATTCGGCGGCAAGCCGGGATGAAGCTCGAAACCCACGAGTGAGATGCGATCCGGTGCCCAGAAGAGCTCAAAGCCTCCTTCGTGCGCGAGGCGGCCGGAGAGCGGGCCACGGTAGGAGCTCGAAGGCGAAGCGAGTCCGAGAATCGAAGACTCCGAGATCGTGAACGCCATGAAGCCGTCTCGAGTCTCGGGCGTAGCCGTCACCGCCCCAACGGAGATCGCCAGATCCGAGATCAGGTGATCGTTGAACCGAATCCGCGTCGTGCCTCCGGAGAGCTCGATCGATGGAGCGGCGATGCCCTGAGCCGGCAGACCGACCCCCAAGGCGATCCAGACCACACCAGCCAGGCGGAATTGCCACTGCATGGAGCCATTCATACTAGCGGTTCCTGTGAAATGATTCGCCCCACGATGTTCTTCAGCGTTTCGTGGAGGGCGCTCCGCCGCGGGCGCCTCGGACCGTTGATCTGCCTCGCCGTCCTCGGCTGCCAGCCGGCTCCCGAAGAAGCTGTCGCACCGGCCGGCCAGGCGAGCGTCGGACTGCTGGTTTCGGGCGGAACGGTGGTCACGATGGATGCCGCGGGGACCGTGGTCTCCGACGGCGCCGTAGCGATCGAAGACGGCGAGATCCTGGCGGTCGGCGGCCGCGCCGAGCTGGAATCCGAATACGGGAGATTCCGTCGCGTGCCAGCCGGCGGCGGCGTCATCCTGCCCGGCCTGATCAACGCGCACACTCACGTACCGATGGTCTTGTTTCGCGGACTAGCCGACGATCTCGAGCTCATGGATTGGCTGGAGAATCACATCTTTCCGGCCGAGGCCGAGCACGTCGACGAGGAGTTCGTGCGCGTCGGCACCCGGCTCGCCTGCCTCGAGATGCTCCTCGGTGGGATCACCACCTTCGTGGACGGCTATTACTTCGAGGATGCGATCGCGGAAGAGGCCGAAGCCTGCGGGATGCGCGCGGTCCTGGGCTCGACCTTGATCGACTTTCCGGCACCCGACAACAAGACCTGGGACGACGCGGTCGACTACGCGCGAGCTTTCGTCGGGAAGTGGCGCGGACACCCCACGATCACAGCGGCCCTGGGGCCTCACTCGCCATACACCGTGTCGGCTGAGCACCTCAAGGAGGCCCATGCTGTGGCGACCGAGCTCGGTGCGCCGCTTCTGATCCACCTGGCCGAGGATCGCGGTGAGATCGAGCGAGTGACGCGGGCGACCGGCATGACCTCGGTCGACTACCTCGACAGCTTGGGGCTTCTCGACAGCCGGATGCTCGCGGCGCACATGGTGTGGCCGACTCCGAGCGAGATTCAGCTTCTCGCTGAGCGCGGCGTCAGCGTAGCGCACTGCCCGCAGTCGAACATGAAAGTCGCCGCCGGCGTGGCGCCGGTACCCGCCATGCTCGCGGCCGGCGTCGCGGTCGGTATCGGAACCGATGGAGCCGCCTCCAACAACGACCTCAATCTCTGGGAAGAGATCGACAGCGCCGCCAAGCTGGCGAAGGTCACCGCCGCCGACCCGACCGTGGTCAGCGCTCGCGAGGCCATGGCGCTGGCGACGATCGGCGGCGCGCGCGCCCTCGATATGGAGCACCTGATCGGCTCGCTCGAGACCGGCAAGCGGGCCGATCTGATCGTGGTCTCCGCCGCGGGAGTCCATCAGCAGCCCCAGCCCACCGGCGAGAACCCCTACTCGCTTCTGACCTACGCGACCAAGGCTTCCGACGTCCAAACCGTGATCATCGAAGGGCGCTTGGTGGTCGAGAACCGCGAGGTTCTGACCCTGGATGCAGGCACGGTGTTGGCGGACGCCGCGAGGGTGCGGCGCCGGATGACGGAGGGGCCCCAGGGCTAAGCATCTACCGATGCCCGCGGTTGACCGCCTTCGCTTGCTCTTGCTTCAGATCCGGGAGCCGGACGATCCTGTGATCGAGGAGGAGCGGGCCTCGTTCGCGGACAAGGCGGGAATCGCGGTCGAGCAGATTCTGCTTCACAATCTGCTCGACGGTCCACCGACCCATGCCGAGATAGGGGCCTGCGACGGCTTGCTGGTGGGCGGGAGCGGCGACTACTACGTCTCCAAAGGGCACATGCCCGGCTTCGACGAGCTCATGCGGTTCTTCGTCCAGGTCGCCGAGCGCGGCTACCCGACTTTTGCCTCCTGCTTCGGCTTCCAGCTCATGGTGAAGGCTCTAGGGGGCCACATCGTCCACGATCCCGCCAACACCGAGCTGGGGACCCTCGAGCTGGCCCTGACCGACGCGGGCGCCAACGACCCGCTCATGAGAGGACTGCCGGCGCGCTTCAACGCCCAGCTCGGCCACAAGGATCGCGCTGACCGATTGCCCCCCGGATTCCAGAACCTCGCGACCGGGCCACTATGCCACTACCAAGCCTTTCGAGTCCCGGACAAACCGATCTGGGCGACCCAGTTCCACCCGGAGCTCGACGGTCACACCAATCGAGGACGGTACCTTCGGTACCTCGAGGGCTACGCTCAGCACCTCACCGAAGAGGAGCAGCAAAAAGCTCTCGAGAACTACCGCGACAGCCCCGAGACCGAACACCTGCTCAAGCGCTTCATCGAGCTGGTTTTCAACTGAACCGAGCAGGTTACACAGGAGTACCTCAAAATGGCCCACGTGGAACCCCTTCCCGCCGATGCGAATCCCGAGCTGGCCGACGCTTTCGAGACCTTCGAGCGGATCCTGGGCTTCGTGCCCAACAGCCTGCTCACCATGCAGCGCTGCCCCGAAATCGTCGAGGGCTTCGGTGCGCTGACCCGCTCGATCATGCACGACGCCGGTGGAGTCGATCTGGGCTTCCTGCGCCTCGCGGCTCATATCGCGAGCCGGGCGGCGGGCTGCCGGTATTGCGAGGCCCATTCGCTGGTGGCAGCACAGATCCACGGCGTGAGCAAGGAGAAGGTCGACGCGATCTGGGACTACCGGACTTCGCCGCGCTACACCGAGGCCGAGCGCGCGGCCCTCGATTTCGCCGCCGCGGCCGGCGCCGTGCCCAACGCGGTGGATGACGACATCATGGCCAACCTCAAGGTCCACTGGAGCGAAGAGCAGATCGTAAGGATCCTGGCAGCGGTGAGCCTCTACGGCTTCCTCAACCGCTGGAACGACTCGATGGCGACGACTCTCGAATCGGCGCCCAAGGAAGTCGCCGACCGGGCGTTGACGCCGCGCGGTTGGGACGAAGGCAAACACGGATAGCCCGAGGTGAGTTCCGTCTGTTGTCGGCGCATCGGCAGCGATCGACAATAGCATTGGCAGCGCGTCCCTCGCTCCGCACTCGGCGGAGTCGATCCGCCTGGGCCTCATTCGTCGCGGCCTCGGACGGCGCGACACGGTCATCAGAGCATGGCGCCTTCGGCTCGACCCTGCGGGTGGGTGCTCGCCGTGAAAGGCACCTCGGCCCAACGCCGGGCACAGAGGCCCGACGCTACTCCTTCTGAATGGATGCCTCGCCTCCGGCCTCGAATCACTCCGCTCCCCGACGGCCTCCGGACGCTGGTGCCGTATCCACTGCAGTTCCGGAGCACGCCAGGTAGCGCAGCCACCTGTGGGCGGCGCTCGAAGGTACCTCTAGCGTGTAGCGGCCACCAAGAAATGGGGCTCCTGATCCTGCTAAACTTCGGCCTCCCCGCGACTTACCCGTCCCCGAGGTCCAATGCTCCGCGTAGTCCAACAGAATACCCACACCAGGGAACTCCCCTTCTTCATCCAGACCACCCGCCCGGTGACCTTCGCCGCCGGGTTCCATGCGGAGGAGGGAGTCGGTCTCGACGCCTTCACTTGGATGTCTGAGAGCGGAGTCATCGAGTTCGAGGCCGAGGCGGTGGCGCGATTTCTCGAGTTCGAGGTCTTCTGCGAGTTCTATGACTTGTCGCAGCACCTGACCACCAGCAATGCGGACGAAGCGCAAGAGCTCGAGCTGGTGCGGGGCTGGAACCGGGCCTCGGTCGCGGTCGCCCCCGGGAGCACGAGCGTGGCGGTCGAAGCCAGCAAGCTCTACCCGCTCGAGTACTACCCCGGGGATCCCCGTGCGCTGGCCGTGCGCTTCCGGATGCCACGTCTTCACCAGGACGCCGAGCGGCATCGCCACGTCACCCACCAGCACGCCAACACGGTGCTCAACCGCCGGGAGATGCTCGACGGCAAGCACTTCTTGACCTCGACGGCTCCGGCGCTCGGCATCGACATGTACGGCGTCTGCAACGTCAAGCCGGCCTGCGTCTACTGCGAGTGGGATTTCTCCAAGGCCCAGGAGGGCGACTACGTCGACGCTCCGTTCGACGCCAGCCTGCTCGAAGAATGGGGCGACTTCTTCGATAACTCGAAGGACCTCATCAACTGCTCGATCGGCGAGCCGTTCATGATGAAGAACTTCGACGAGCTCATGGACATCTTCGGCGACCGCGGAAAGTTCCTCGAGATCACGACCAACGGCCAGATCCTGACTGACAAGAACATCGAAAAGCTCCTCGGCCGAAACATCGATCTCTACATCTCGCTCGACGCAGGCACGCCCGAGACCTATGCCAAGGTCCGCAATGACCGGTTCGACGACATCCTGGTCAATCTAAGACGCCTGATTCGAGCCAAGGGTGGATCCGGCCAGCTCCCCCGGATCAACCTGGTGTTCATGCCGATGAAAGTCAACGTCCACGAGCTCGAGGACTTCGTCAAAATCTGCGCCGATCTGGACGTCGACCGCATGATCTTGCGGCCACTCAACTACAGCGAGATCACCAATCTCGACTGGGAGCGGGGCGGCTATCACTTCAGCTACCGCAAGGAGCTCCTGCCCTTCGATGTCCTGGCCCGGACGAGCGCTCTGGCCGCCCATCTGGCACGCAAGTACGGCGTCGAGATCTCGGATCAGATGGATTTCGGCAGCGCCGAGGCCGAGGCCTTTGCGCACGAATTCGCCGCCGAGGAATACCAAGAGGCGCCGGAGGGCGCAAAAGCCGCCGCGAGCGAGGTGCCGACGCCGGCGACTCCGATCTCCGGCAATCCGATCGCGATGACCGCAATGGAAGTCGCGGATGCCGAGCCGGAATCCGAGCTTCCCCCCCTGGGAGAGGACAAGGTGCCCATGTGTACCGAGCCCTGGAAGAGCCTCTACATCCTGCGGCGCGGGGTGCTGCCCTGTTGCTATGGATCGGCTCGCGCCGGCCAGATGGACGAGTACCGCGACGCCTGGAATTCCCAGTTGTTCCAGGATCTTCGCCGCGAGCTCTCAGCCGGCCGCTTCCACTACTACTGCCTGGATTCCCAGGCCTGCCCGCTGGTGCGCAAGGCCGAGGCTGCCGGCGAGCTGCCGAAAGCCCAGATCGCCTTCATGCGCTTCTGGACCAAGTGGTACTGGCTGGACCGCCGCCTCTGGGGCCTACCCGGCAAGTACCTCTTCACGCCCGCCAAGTACGTCGCCATTCGAATCTTGAGGGTCGTGAGCGAAGAGGGCTACACCAAGCGGGTTCTCGGTAGGTACTGGCGACGTCTGCGCGGCGCCGAGGGGTAGAGAGCCCGGGCGTCTCAAGATCCCACGGTGTCATCCTGAGCGCAGCGAAGGATCTCGGAGAAGAGGGCTCTTCCCCCCGGGATTCCTCGCTGCGCTCCGAATGACGTGGCGAGAACGACCTCTCGGAGGCTACCGGTCAGACCGGCACCAGATCCGGGTATTCTGGCTCCCACATGAAGGCGTCGACCGCAGCCGCAGGATCTTCCAAGTTCCCCTCCCGACCGACACCATCGGCAGCGGCCTGGACGGCTACGGCAACCGCCACGTCTCGGGTGACCTCGCGCAGTCGCGACACCGCCGGGTAGAGCGAGAACGAAGCCAGCTCGTCCTCGGACACCGCAGCGGCCAGCGCATCGGCCGCAGCCGTGAACATGGCGTCGGTGATCTCGCGAGCCTCCGCCGCCAGAGCCCCCAGGCCGACCCCCGGGAAGATGAAGGCGTTGTTGCCCTGACCCACCCGATGCTCGTGCCCCTCGTGCGCGACGGGGTCGAACGGGCTACCGGTGGCGATGAGGGCCCTACCGTCGGTCCATCGAACCACGTCGGCGGGCTCGGCCTCCGACAGGCGGTTGGGATTCGAGAACGGAAACACCAGCGGACGCTCGGTATTCGAGGCCATAGTCCGGACGACGTCCTCCGAGAACATTCCCGCCTGACCCGAAGTACCGATGAGGATCGTCGGCCGGTAGTTGCGTACGACGTCGAAGAGCGAATCGCCGGCGGCGAGACCCATGCTCGCGGCCAACTCCGCGGGCCAGGCCAGGAGTGGCTTGATTCCAGTCAGGCCCTCCCGGCCGGCGATCAGAGGGCCACGAGAGTCCAGGACGGCGACGGACTGGACCAGATCGTCGCCGGCCAGGCCGGCGTCGGCCAGAGCGGCCTTGAGCTGATGGGCGATTCCGCCGCCTGCAGCGCCGGCGCCTACGATCAGCACGCGGTGATCGGCGAGTGCATCGCCAGTAATCCGCCCCGCGGCCAGTATTCCGGCCAGCGCCGTAGCGCCGGTGCCCTGAACGTCGTCGTTGAAGGACAGAACCCGCGAGCGATATCGCTCCAGAAGCTCGTGTGCGTTCTCGTTGCGAAAGTCCTCCCACTGGATCAGAGCCCCGGGGAAGCGCTTGGTCACCTCCTCGACGAACTCGTTCACCAAGTCGAAGTACTCGTCGCCTTCGAGCCGCGGCTTGCGCCATCCGAGATAGAGCTCGTCTTCAAGGAGGTCTTGGTTGTTGGTGCCGACGTCGAGCGAGACCGGCAACGTCATCGCCGGATGGATGCCCGCGGCGGCGCAGTAGATCGCGAGCTTCCCGACCGGAATCACCATGCCACCGGCGCCCTGATCGCCGATCCCGAGGATCGCCTGGTTATCGGTCACCACAATCAGCCGCACGTCGGGAAACGGCGCGTTGGCGAGGACCTCTTCGAGCCGACCACGGTGGTCGGGGGTGATCCACATGCCGCGCGCTCGTCTGAAGATGCGGCTGAACTCCCTCGACGCCTGACCCACGGTGGGCGTGTAGACGACCGGCAGGAACTCCTCGAGGTTGTCGAGCAGAACCCTGTAGAACAGATGCTCGTTTCGATCCTGTAGCGCCGCCAGTCCGATGTACTGCTCGATCGGCTCGGTCTTGCGGACGATATTGCCGTGGACCCGGCGGGCCTGGAGAGCCATCGAGCTGACCGCCTGCGGCAAGAGGCCCTCGAGCTCGAAAAGCCGGCGCTCCTCGGGCGAGAAGGCCGAGCTCTTGTTGTACATGGGCTGCTCGATCAGCTCGGCGCCGCGATGCGGCACCTCGAACTTGTAGCGCCCGTCTTCGCCGCGATTGTCGAAAAAGCTAGACACGGCTGGTCACGGAGAAAGCTTGGCCTCGAGGCGGCCCGATAACGATCAGGACCCGCCTTCGCTCGGAGCCTCCGGTGGCACCGTGAGCTCCTGGATCTGCTGCTTCACCCGCTCGTTATCGGGGTCGAACTCGAGAATCCTCTCGAGCGCCGAAACCGCTGCATCGGTATTGCCACGCCGCATCTCGATACCGGCGAGCGTGCCCAGGGCCCAGCTCGACTCCGGGGTGTGAGTGAGGCTCTCATCCAAGAGCGCAATCGCTCCGTCGGCATTCTGCCCGGCCAAGGCCTCGGCCGCCTGAATCAACGTGGTCTCCGAGAAATCGTACGATCCGGCCCCGTAGTGCTCGCCACGCAGCTCACGGTACTTGGCCACCGCCGCTTCGGCGCCTTCCGACCCGCCGACCTCGACCAGAATGTCGCGCAGCTGCTCGGGCCTGGCCACGCCTCTGTGGCAGGTCACGCATTGAACCCGCAGGGCGGCACCGGCCTCCGAGTCGAACTGGCTCAGGTGCCCGGCGTTGATGTCGTCCATCATCTTGAGCATCAGCCGAGCCTTCTTCTTGGTGTCTTTTTCGTCGGAGGCAAAATCGAATGTCGCGAGCGGTTGGCCTTCTTCGCCGACGTGGCAGTGCTGGCATCTCACACCGAGACCCATTGCGAATCCCCGCATGGTCCCCATGAGCTCGCGAAAGTCGGTGTCCTCGGGGAAGTGTTGAAGGTTCTTGACCTCGGGCGGCCACTGGGCCGCGGCTGGCGTCCCGGCGCCCAGACACGGCAGGCAAATCAGGGCGACTAGCGCCGCCCGCATCGAGAATCGCATCACTGGCATAGGGACCTCCTGTTCGAGTTCTTGGTTCCGCAGAGTATCAACGGACCGAGCCGCCTTTGAAAGTCTGCTACCAGTTACGTACGCAACGGAAACAAAAAAGGTCCTCTCCGAAGAGAGGACCTATCAGGTCGATCGCCGAGCCGAGATCCCGAGATCTCCCGGCCCGCAGCTCGACTACCAGCCGCCGCGATTGCCGCGACCGCCGAAGCCGCCGCCGCCACCGCCTTCGCGGCGCGGACGCGCTTCGTTGACGCGCAGGCTTCTGCCGCCCATGTCCTTGCCGTCCAGAGCGGAGATCGCAGCGACGGCGCCGTCGTCATCCATCTCGACGAAACCGAAGCCGCGGGGGCGGCCGGTCTCACGATCTGTGATGAGGTTGACGCTCTCGACGCTACCGTGCTCGCCGAACAGGTCTCGGACTTCGCCGTCAGTTGCGCTATAGGGCAGATTGCCCACGTAGATCTTTTTCATTTTCTTCTAGCTCACAATCCTTCGAATGAGTGCGCTCGGGCAGATGCTTGTCGGCGCACAGTTACTGAAACTGGTTCCGCACGTCGGAACCCTCGACGGGAGCCTCGCCTAATGGGAGTTTGGGAAAGCGATTACTTCTGAAAAGGACTCGGGTTTCTCAGGGTTCGCGCGCCCCGGACGGGGCACCCTGCTCTCGTGGATCACCAGCATAGGGGAGATGGACCGTTTTGTCCAGGCACATTCGCCGGAGGCCGCCAATCGATAAGTCCCGATCTGACGCCTACTTGCGGCGGTTGGCCGTCAGGATCCGCTTGCGCAGCCGGAACGCCGCCGGGGTGACCTCGATGAGCTCGTCTTCGGCGATGAATTCGATCGCCTGCTCCAGGCTCAGGAGTCTGGGCGGTACCAGGCGCACCAGCTCGTCGGCCGAGGCCGCGCGCATGTTGGTGAGTTTCTTCTCCTTGGTGATGTTGACGTCGAGATCGCCAGAGCGCGAGTGCTCGCCGACGATCATCCCCTCGTAGACCTCGTCGCCCGGCGACACGAAGAAGACACCTCTCGGCTGAAGGTGGTCGACAGCAAATCCGGTGACCTTGCCCTGCCGGTCGGCGACCAGGGCACCCGTCATTCTTTGAGGGATATCACCCTCCCACGGTCCGAAGCGTTCGAACAGATGATTCATGATGCCGGTTCCGCGGGTGTCGGTCAGAAAATCGGTCCGGAAACCGATCAAGCCGCGGGTGGGAACCTCGAAGTCCATCCGGACTCTGCCCCTGCCGTGGTTGACCATCGCCATCATCCGGCCGCGACGAGTTCCCAAACGCTGGGTCACTACCCCCACGAAGTCCTCCGGGCAGTCGACGGTGAGTCTCTCGATCGGCTCTTCCAGGACGCCACTCTCTGTGCGTGTGAGGACCTCTGGCCGGCCAACCGAGAACTCGAAGCCCTCGCGCCTCATCATCTCGGTCAGGATCGCCAGTTGGAGCTCGCCCCGACCGGCGACGACGAATCCCCTGCCACCACCCGCCTCCTCCACTCGAATCGAGACATTTGTCCAGGTCTCCTTGATCAGCCGTGCCTTGAGCTTGCTGGAGGTCACGTGCTGGCCCTCGCGACCCGACATCGGCGAATCACTCACTGAGAACACCATCGCCAGAGTCGGCTCGTCGACGGTGATCGCCGGGAGCGGTCGGGGATCCTCGGGATCCGTCAAGGTCTCGCCGATGGCGACCTGGTCGAAGCCCGTGACTGCCACGATGTCGCCCGGACCTGCGCTCTCTATTGGAGTTCTTTCGAGGCCGTCGTAGCCGTAGAGCCGAGCGACCTTAACAAGCTCCACCTGGCCGTTGTGGCGGGCCCGGCCGATCGCCTGCCCCTTGGCCAGCTCGCCCTCGAAGATGCGGCCGATCGCCAACCGGCCGACGTAGTCGTCGTGATCGAGGGTCGTGACCAGCAATTGCAGAGGATGTCCGGGCTCGAATCGCGGCGCCGGTACCGTGCGCAGAATCTCCTCGAACAACGGCCGCAGGGACTGGTCCTCTCCGTCGGGCTCGGTACGGCAGACTCCGTCGCGCGCGTTCGAATAGAGAACCGGAAACACGAGCTGCTCCTCGGTGGCGTCGAGATCGATGAAAAGATCGTAGACCTCGTCCAGGACCTCCTGAATCCGTGCGTCGGAGCGATCGATCTTGTTGACCACCACGATCGGCGCGAGCTCGGCTTCGAGCGCCTTGCGCAGAACGAAACGGGTCTGCGGCAGCGGACCCTCGCTCGCATCGACCAGCAGCAAGACGCCGTCCACCAACTTCAATGTGCGCTCGACCTCGCCGCCGAAGTCCGCGTGACCGGGCGTGTCGACGATATTGATCTTGACCTCGCCGTACTTGATGGCCGTGTTCTTGGCCATGATGGTGATGCCCTTCTCGCGCTCGAGATCGATCGAGTCCATCACCCGTGTGCGCACCTCTTCGTGTTCACGGAAGATCCCGCTCTGCCAGAGCATGGCGTCGACCAGCGTGGTCTTGCCGTGGTCGACGTGGGCGATGATCGCGAGATTGCGAAGATCGGGTCGGGTCTGGGCGTCGGAGGGCATGGCGGGGCAATCAAAAGGGACACCCTCCTCGAGGGTGTCCCGCGGGGCGCGCAGAGTACCACGGTGATGGTGAGCCGACGCGCTTGTCGCTCGTCCGAGTCAGCACGCCAGGCTGGCCTGCTTGACCAAGCGTGACGCTCCGATAGCGAGGCCGACAACTCGAGCCGTCTCCCGCGCCGTTCGCCATGTTCAAACGCTCGAGGTGAGGCCTCGCGGTCTGGACCTGGGCTCGCGCGGTTGGCGTTGAGGCCTGCCTTCGGTTGCGCTCGAGTTAGGCTCCATGCAAACGCCGGTGCTGTGCCTGAACGGCCGGCCGCGTGCCTCTTACTCGCGAGCGTTTACCCGAGTCTTCGAGGGGCGAGCGAGAAGACGGCACCGGCGGCCTTCAATCGGCACGAGCAACCGCAGAGATCCGCTTGAAGACCAGTCGGGAGGGGACACCAGGAATAGTGCCCCGAGAAAACGCCTAGGACGCCCCTCGGGACCTCCTCCCACCGGTGATCAGCCGCGCGGTCCGGCCGTGCGTGAAGTAGCTGTAGGCCCACTGAACGAGAACCAGGACCCGGTTCTCGAAACCGACCAGATACATGATGTGGATTGAGAGCCATAGGAGCCAGGCGAAAAACCCCGTAAAGCGCAGAAAACCGACATCGGCGACCGCGGCGGCTCGCCCGATCACCGCCAGGCTGCCACGATCCCGGTACCGGAACTCAGGAGTAGGTCTACCGGACAGCCGCCGCCCGATGAGCCGCGCAGCGAAGCGACCCTGCTGCATCGCTACGGGAGCGACTCCGGGCAGGGCTTCCCCGTCCGGCCCGGTGAAATGACAGATGTCCCCGATCGCCAGAAGCTCGGGATGGCCGGAAAGGGTGCAGTCAGGCTCGACGATGAGCCGCCCGCACCGGTCGAGCTCAGCTCCGGTTCGCTCAGCCAGCCGGCCGGCCAGCGACGACGCCTTGACGCCGGCCGCCCAGAGGACGGTCCGCGCGGCCAATTCCGAGGTGCCGGCTTTCGAGCGCAGCGTCACGTAGCCGTCGCCGACGTCCTCGAGCAGGGTCTGCGACCGTACTTCGACACCGAGCCTCGCCAGGGACTTCTCCGCCGCGGCAGAGAGCGCCCTTCGATAGGGCGGCAGAACGCGATCCGCTCCTTCTATCAGGATGATTCGCGCCGACGCCGAGTCGATGTTCCGGAAGTCGCGCTTCAAGGTGTGCCTGGCAAGCTCCGCAATGGCTCCCACGAGCTCGACGCCGGTCGCCCCACCTCCCACCACGACGAAAGTCAAGAGTGCCTCTCGCTCGGCCTGGTTTCGGCTTCGCTCGGCGTCCTCGAAGGCCTTCAGGATCCGGCCACGGATCTCGGTGGCGTCGTCGACCGTCTTCAGCCCCGGCGCCAGCTCTTCCCACTCGGGACGTCCAAAATAGTGGTGACGCACACCGGTCGCGATGACCAGCGTGTCGTAGGGAAGGTCCCCGCTCTCGAACGACACTCGCCTGTCCCCGACGTCTATGTCGACCACCCTCTCCATGACGACCGTCACGTTTCCCTGTCGGTGGAGAATCGCGCGAATCGGCGCGCTGATGTCAGCGGGCGAGAGCCCTCCGGTCGCCACCTGGTAGAGCAACGGCTGAAAAAGATGGTAATTGCGCCGATCGACGAGCGTGACCTCGACCGGCGCGCGCTTGAGGCCCTTGGCGGCGGCAAGCCCAGCAAAACCGCCCCCGACGATGACGACCCTGTGACGATTCGGCCGCATGAGCCGATCCTATGGGCTTGCCGCCTCGACGAAGTCGAAAAAAGGGCCCCCGATTCTGAAATCGGCGGGGCATCGTGCACACGACCTGGTCGGGCCGATCAGTCCATGAGGACCTTCGCCAGGCTCTGGCCCTGGTCCTTCTTGCGCTTCACCGCGACGCCGAAGATGTAGAGACCGGCTTTCCAGGTCTCCTTGCGGATCGGAACCACGCGGAGAATGTAGAAGCCGTCGAGCCGGACCTTGCTGACGCTGGTGATGTTCACCAGGGCGCCGCCGGGGCCAACGATGATCGAGTCGACTGCGAAGTTCCGCTTGGTCAGGCCCGTGACTGGTTTTCCGTCTTCGTCAGTCACCGAAACAACAATGTAGTTGGGCTTCCGGTTTCCCGGGGCCGCAATGGTGTCTTCCGAACGTGCTACGACTATCAATCTCGACAACTTACGACTCCTTCCTCTGGTCTGGAGAATTGCCGCACCATGCGGCAGTCAGTAAGACGAATCTGCGACCGAGAATCTCTCAACCGGACTTGCGCCGGAATCGAAGTCCGATGAGCACGAGCAGCCCGAGCCCGGCCAGCGCAACGACGACATGCACGGGCGAAACCGCGCGAATCCCGCCCGGCATTGGAACGAGATTTCCGTTTCCGAGCACCACGATGCCGCTCCAGGCCGACGCCGGACGACCCTCGGCGATCCACTGCCTCTGGGTCTCGGCCACGGCCTGACTCACTGTCTGTCCACGCGCGAGATTCCGGTAGAAGTCCTCGAAAAACGCCGCTGCCTGACGATCGTCCAGTCGCCACAGGCTCCCGACCACGGCGTGGGCGCCCGCCTCGAAGAAGGCCCGGGCGAGACTCAGAACACCCTCGCCCCGCAGCACGCTTCCCGACGCGCTGCTACAGGCCGACAGAACCACGAGCTTCCCGTCGAGCCCGTCGAGGCGCGCGATCTCGGCGGGACGCAAGAACCCGTCCTCCGATGGGTCGCCCGCCGCCAGCAGAATCGCCGAGCGCTGCGGCCGCTCCCAATCGGTCACCGCGTGCGCTGCGAAGTGGAGGACGTCGAACTCGTCCAGACTCTCCTCCTTGAGAGAGGACTCGCTCGCTCGCTCCCGGGAGAGGAGCCGGGTCGAAGAGCCGAAGTGACGCGCCACACGTTTGCCCTCGCGCTCGGCAAAGGGAAGCGGCCCCAGGTCGGCGCCCGAGTCCAGAGCCCAGGCCCGCTGGGCGGCCGAGTCCGCTGTGTTCGGCAGCGTCGGATTGGCGAACACCAGCGCGGCGGCCGAACGCTCCCGGTCTGCGGTTTCCTCGCGCCCACGCCAACGCAGCCAGAGCTGAGCCGAAGGCGTCAGCGTGAGCTCGAAGCGATCGGCCAGCGGAGGAGACTCGACCTCGGGTCGGAGGGTGGCGAACGGCAACAGGTGAAGCAAACCATCGGGTACCAGAACGAGTTTCCGAATCCCCGGCTCCAGACCGGCCAACGCCTTCTCGACCGTCTCCTGGAAGAGCCGCACGGCAGGCCGGCCCTCGGGCTCCGGAAGTCCCAGGAACGCCTTGATCCAGGGCTCGAGCGAAGCCCGGTCGGCACCCAGTGCATGCAGCCGCCTACCCGACCGGGTCACGACCAGGAGCCAGGACCCGCCGAGGAACCGCCCATCCCAGCCGCGCCAGAGGCCGACTTGAAACGACAAGAGCGCTTCGTCCGGAGCCAGAGCCTCGGCAACGCGGTCCAGAAGGTCGGGACCCGGAGTGTCGAAGCCGGGGGATGAGGAGCTGGCGACGGCCAGCCGGCTTTGGAGCTCCGCTTCGCGCGCCTCCAGAGCGGCAAGGCTCTCGAGCGCGGAACGACGGTCTTCGGCGGCCAATCCCGGATCGAGAAGTCTGCGGTAGCTCTGGACGAGCTCCAGATCGAGCTGTCTGAGGCTGCCGACCAGATCTGCCGGCAACTCCCTCTCGGCGCCCCGCTCTTGACCCAGGACCTCTCGCAGCTCCTGCGACCTCAAGCGCTCAATCACCGCAAACGCTCGCCGAATCTCCTCGGGCGACGGCGAGTCGGACAGCAGGCGGCCCGCCTGCCAGTAGTAGGCGTCGGCCCAGGCCGAGAGCAACCGATTCGAGGCGGCGCCGACCTGGGCTCGGCGCAGAGTCTCGATCGCGCCCAAGACGACGTCGGCTCCGGCGAGTGCCTGCTCCCTGGATTCGGTTTCCCAGAGGACGCGCAAGTGGTCAGCCCAGCCGTAGAAGAGGGCCCAGGGGCCCGGATTGGCGAGACCCGCCGCATAGGCTTGGTCCAAGAGCAGGCGTGCCTCGCCAGGATCTTCGGCAAGGCGCAAGCTGGCGAGCGAGAGAAGACATCGGCGCTCGAGGTCGGTGTCCCGAATCGACCGAGCGAGCTCGCGGCAACGCAGCAGGTGGTCGCCAGCTTCGGGTCCGGCGGAGAACTCGGCAACCAATCGACGGGCCTGGGCCTCGACCTCCGCGTGCCCCACGCTCTGGGCCAGCTCGAGCAGGCCGTTGAGCTCGCAGAGAACGCGTCGCCGGCTCTCGTCATCGGGCAGCTCGGTTCTGAGCGTCCCGTAGACCGCGTTGTAGCCGGCCGACACCCGATCCCGCGACGTGCCGTTGGCCTCGGCCAGACGCTTGGCCTCTTGAGCGTACTGGTGGGACTCCGACTGAAGTCCCAGATCCAGCGACACCGTGACCAGAGATCGCAGACACTCGAGCATGACGAGATACGAGGTCGAGTCCGCGGCAGACAGAGTCTCGTGGGCCGTCCTGAGGCGGCGCCGGGCCCGCTCGAGGTCCTCCCCTTTGAGCATCAGATAGTGAGCCTCGGCGATCAGGACCCGGGCACGGTCCTCGGGAGCCAGTCGCTCGCCGGCCAGACTCCGGGCGGCGGCCAGCTGTAGGGCGGCACCCTCGAAATCACGGCCAAAGCCCAGAAAGGTCACCAGACTGGTCCGAGCGTGGATCTCGCCCGAGGCATCGCCGGTTCGCGAAAACTCCTCGGCCGCTCCGATCAGCAGCTCTAGGACCGCCGGATCGGAAAACCGCAGCAGCCGCGCCCGGAAGTAGCTCAGCCAGGCGGACTCCGGGTGAGCCTCGGCCAGACTCGCGAGCTCTTCGGCGCCCTCGCGCCTGCGGTTTTCCTGCCGAGCCCGGCGATAGACACAGTCTGCTACACGCCGATCGGTCTCGCCGACTCGGATCTCCTCCCGGCATACCGGGAAGAGATTCTGCGCTCGGCCGGGCACGGCCGCGACCAAAAGGGCGAGAATGGCCGGCGCGACTCTCAGGTCGTCAATCTTCCGCTATCGAACACTGAACGGAAAGGTACCGCTGGCTATCGTGCCCTCCCCGGGCCGCTGGACTTCGATGTAGGCGAGCAGACGCTCGATCGAGCGGTCGGCGGGCAGGAGCTCGGCCGGCACGAGGTACTCCGGCCGGTCCAGATCAACGGCTTTCGACACCGCATCCAGATCCTCCGTCGAGACGATGACCTCGTATCTGGCGTCCTCGTAGGCCGTCCAGCGAAGGAGACACTTGTCGCGCGGTAGGGGCTCGCTGCCGATCTCGAGTTTCACACCCGCCACGCCGGCCGAGCGGGTAACGGGCTCGGGTCCTTGCAACGGCTGGCCGATCACCAGCCCGATGACGACCACCAGAGCCGCCGCGGCGAGGACCGACGCGGCTTTTTGCCACCCGAGGGACACCGAGCGTGAAGCTCTCGCATCGGCGGGCTCGCTCTTCTCGACCTCTTCGGCCAACCGCCAGGCTTCCGTGCAAGCGCCGCACGACGCCACATGCCCGAGGACCCGACGCAGAGCGCTAGGATCGAGCTCGTCTCGGACGGCGTCCATGATCTCGCCGGCCGGCGGACAGTCCTGTGAGGGAATGTCCTGAGCTCCGAATTGCATGAACGCCTCGCGCATACGCTCGACTTCCTCCGAAGTCACCGTCACGGCGTCAGCTCCATGCCGCGGAGACATTCCCTCAGGCCCTCGAGGCCGCGGTATACCAGGTTACTTGCGCGTTTCGTGTTCCAACCCATCTTTTGAGCGATCTGCGGCACCTTGTACCCCAGCAAATGGAGAGTTACCGCCAGTTTTCGGGGTTCTACCAGCTGCTCAAGACATTTCCTGATTCCCGCCGAGATCTCTCGACCGAACGACTCCCGCTCTGGACTCGGCCGGGTCTCGGGCACTGGCATTTCCTCTCCTGTCGTCGTTTCTAGTGGAATCTCCTTACGGCTTCGCTGTCTGCGGATTTCATCGACCAGGGCCGAATACGCCACCTTCCGTAGATAAGACGCAGGAAACTCCCTATCTGTCTCTCTTTTCTCGGCGATTCGCATAAGCGCCATCATTCCCGCCTGGACGAGATCGTCTTCTCGGTCGCGCAGCCAGGCCGGGCAAACGCTGCGCACCGCCGCCAAGAGTTTTTTTCGAATACGAGAGTACTCGTCGCCACCAGTCAATGGTTCTCCTGTGCAATGATCCAATCAATATTGTAACCCTCATGTGAGACAAGAGGCTGCCGCGCTACGTCGCATAGACAGCCACGGGGTTGTGAGCAGTTGACGAGATGGGATCTCTAAAGGAGGACGGCATGAAGAGAAACTCTGGTTGGCGAACAGGGGGCGCCGCTGTGCTTGGACTCGCACTCGCAGCCGGCGCCGCACAAGCACAGACCACGCGCTGGTGGGACTGGGCGCTCTCGCCGCAACTGGGATCGGCGGAGCTGTCTCTCGAGAAACGCCTCTACGAGCCCGCCAAGGACGAGGTCGCCTGCATGCGCTGCAAGCACTACGCGGAGCTGCGCGTGGGCATCGATGAGCAGGACTTCCAGGGGGCCGACTTCGACGTCACTCACTTCATCGCGGGCTACCGGTACTACGCTTACGTCCAATTGAAGGACGGACCCCGAGGGCACAAGGTCGACGGCGGCTGGGCGGCCTATCTCGGCGCCGGCCTCGGTCGCTATGAGCTCGATCCAGGCGAGCCGGTTTCAGGATGGAATGCCCGGTTCGGTGTCGACAAGAAAGTAACCGAGACCTGCAAAGGCGGAAAACCCCGAAAATGGGCCCTGGACTGGGAGGTCAGCGCGACCTATCACAACCTGTCGGTCCCGGGGGCCGATTTCGACTACTGGAACTTCCAGACCGGCCCCCGCTTCCTCTTTCCCAGCTCCCGAGACACAGAGCGCGCGGAGTACTTGAAGATCTGCGAGCTCGAAGGCGAACAGTGACTCTGGCGGGGGCGAGCGTGCCGCTCGCCCCCGCCCTTCCCGACCGCTCCCGGAGCGCGCTCCCGGAGCGAGGTCTAGAGGTCGGCTACCAGGGAGACCGTCAGGATCGAGTCCAGGCTGTCCAGCTCTGCCAGGATTCGCTCGCCGGTGACGAAATCGCCCTGAACAACGAGCACTTCGCCAAGCGCTGGAAGATTGTCGTAGAGGAGCTGGAGACTTACTTTCAGAGCCAGACGCTCGCTCAAGGTCGCTGATATGGAGTTAACGATATCGGCGCGGTAGTCCGACGTTTCGTCGATGTTGCCATCGAAGATGAGAGCGCTCTCGAACGAAGTCGAGGGGTTCAGTCGGCGCCAGTAGTCGTACGAAAGCCGCAAGCCACCAAAGCTGTCGTTTTCTCCGGAGACATCTGCCTGATCGGTAACGGTGGCGCCGTAGTCAGTTCGGAGTCGCGTCGTCTTCGACTCCTGCCACACGTGGCCGACACCGCCAAAGGCTGCCGTCCGGCTGTTGATTCCGGCGAATTCGTTCCGGTCCCATCCCAGTCCTGCGAACCAAAACAGCTTCTTGGACAGCTCCCGATCGTAGCGGCTCCTGAGAAAGTAGTTCTCGGCGGTGAGCATCGACTCGCTGGACTCCCGAATCACGAAATCGGACGCCGTTCCGACCGCCACTCTCGAGGTCGTGGTGGTCTCCGCGCGCACCGCACCCGCCGCTATCTCGAGAGAGGCACCCTGCCACCTGCGGGTGGCCGTATTGCGCAGCGAGATCGTCTGGACTTCGGCGTTTCCCTCGCTCGCGAACAGAGCGAGCTCGGCGGTGTCGAACCAGCCGATCGGCGGAGCCTCTTCGTCCTGGGCCGAGAGGGCGCCTGCCGACACGAGCACACAGCCAACTGCGCCGACGGCCAGAAGACGAGCTCGACCCGAAATACAAGAACACATGGTGGAGAAGCTCGGAAGAGAGTCCTTGGAAGCGGGAAGCACTAGGCTTCGCAGCCGTACGCTCGATCTACGGAGATACGCGCGGCCAGAACGGCGACGGTCAGCTGGCCGGAGAGATGGTCAAGGTGTATTCGATGATCGTTTCATCCGGCAGGAAACCGGTATCGAAAACCAAAAAGCAATAGTCGGCCTGGTTGAGGCCCAGAACCACGAGATCGCCGACCCGGGCCGAGACCGAGTAGGTGGGCGAGCACTGATCTTCGGCTGGACGACCCACGCCGACCCCCAGCACCCACTCGGTGTCCGCCGGCTCCACGCCTTCGACCGGCTTCTCGTCGAGGCGGGTGAATTGGACGTGGACCGTGCCGCTGTCCGAGAGCACGACGGGATGGATGTTCCTGCCGTCGGCACCGATCTCCGACTCGAAGACGAGAGGATCCTGAATCGGAGATGTCGAGCTGTCGCAAGCGAGCCCGAGACTCGCGACGACGAGCAACAGAAGCAAGTTTCGAGCTGGTGAGCGTCTCATCATGTTCTCCGCCGGGAGGCGCCCATTTCGGGGCGGCCCTAAGACTATGGGTCTTCGCCCGGTCTATGCAAATTCAGTGCTCGATTCCGAGCCAGGTCCTTTTCCCAGCCGCCCTTTCGGGTGGGCGGGCGCCACCTCCTCGGGTGTGGTGACCGACGCACCCCTCCTGAAAATCTTTCTCGAGCCCGCGCTCTGCCTATCGCAGTGAGCCAAAAAAAGGAGGGCTTCCAATATGCCCGAACGAGACGAGCTCAGAACCGGCTGGTCGACGAAACTCACGCGGATCACTCTCGCGGCACTTCTGTTTCTTCTGCTGAGCGGACTGCTGGTTACGCTCGCTCCGTTTCACGCGGCGGTCCAGTGGAGCGTGCTGCTCCATACTGTGGTCGGTTTGCTCCTGTTGGTTCCCATCCTCTGGTACTCCTGGAGCCACTGGCTCGACTACCGTCAATACGACCTCACCGACGTCGTACTGCTGGGCTACCTCGCGCTGGCCGCTCTCGCCGTGTGCCTGGTTTCCGGTGTCGTAGTCACCTACCAGGGGCTCTTTGCTCTGCGAATGTCCCCCCTTTGGCGCAACCTCCACCTCTATTCCACGATCGCACTGCTGGTGCTCTCGCTGCCACACGCCGTCCTGGTCTTCGTGCGTGTTCGCAAGAAGATCGGGGGCCATTTCGCGCGCCCTCTGACCTCTCAAGCGACCCTGGTCACGATCGTAGGCCTGGCTGCTGCCGCTGTGCTCGGATGGTGGTACTCAGGCCCCACGTACGACAACCGCTTTCCCGATGACTACAACTTCCTCTATGGCGAGGATCGGCCGTTCGCTCCCAGCCTCGCCCAGACCACGACCGGCGGCGCTTTCGATCCCGAATCGCTCGCCGGCTCCGAAACCTGCGGCTCGGCCGGATGCCACAGCCAGATTCTGGAGGAGTGGACGCCGAGTGCTCATCGCTACTCGGCCATGGATCCTCTCTTCCAGAAGGTGCAGAGCGTCATGGCGGAGCAAAACGGTCCGGAATCGACCCGCTACTGCGGTGGATGTCACGATCCGATCTCGTTGTTCTCCGGAACCAAGAACGTCTTCGCCGAGAATCTCACCGGCTTACATGGCTACAACGAGGGGATCTCGTGTCTGTCGTGTCACGGAGTTCGCGAGACCGACCTCCAGGGCAACGCCAACTACGTCATGACTCAGCCGGCTACCTACCTGTGGCAGTGGCAAGAGGCGGGCGCCGGCAAGTTCCTCAGCGACTTTCTGATCCGAACCTATCCGGACAAGCACAACGAGCTCAGCAAGCGCATGTTCAAGGCTCCCGAGTACTGCGCCGCGTGCCACAAGCAATTCATCGATCAGGAGGTCAATCGAGTCGGCTGGGTCCAGCTCCAGAATCAATACGACAACTGGAAGGCGAGCCACTGGTTCACGGAGGGCGACCCGGAAAAGACCGTCGAATGCCGCGAATGCCACATGCCGCTGGTGGAGTCGACCGATCCGGCAAGCGGAGACTCCGTCGACTACAACCGGTCTGAGCAAGACGGCATGCACAGGAGTCACCGGTTCATCGCCGCCAACACGCTGGTCCCTGCCATGCTCGAGCTCGATGGCTGGCAGGAGCACATTGGCCTGACCGAAGAGTGGCTCAGGGGCAGCTTCGAGATTCCGGAGATCGCCGACAAGTGGCGGGATGGCCCGGTCGTCGAGCTGGCTCTCGAGACGCCGGCCGCAATCGCTCGCGGCGGCAAGCTCCCGATCCGCGTCGTCATGACCGCCAACAAGGTCGGGCACGACTTCCCGACCGGACCCCTGGACATTATTCAGAGCTGGCTGGAGATCCGAGTTGCCGACGAGTCGGGCAATGAGATCTTCTCCTCGGGCACCCGCGACGAAAAGAACTTCATCGAGCCGGGCAGCTTTCTATTCAAGGCGGAGCCCGTCGATCAGTACGGCAATCTGATCGACCGGCACAATCTGTGGGAAATGGTCGGTGTTCGCTATCGGCGTGCGTTGTTTCCAGGGTACTCGGACACCGTTGATTACCTGGTCGACTGTCCGACCACGGTGGCGCCAGGCCAGCAGCGGGATCTCGCGCGGACCGGCCGGGAGGAACGGTCGTTCGAGATCGAAGCCCCCGATCGGCTCGACACCTACCAGGTCACCGCGTCGCTCATGTATCGCAAGGTCGATCAGTTCCTGATCAACTTCCTGCTCGGGGAAGACTCCGGCCTGACCGCGCCCGTGATCGAGATGACCCGTGCCTCGGCAACCGTCGAAGTCCGGGAGAGAATCTCGGACGCGGGTCCGCCGGAAGCCGACCCCGAGGCCCAACTCGGCGTCGGCGGCTAACGAAACCGCTCACCCGGGCAACGTGAGCGACTCCGCCAAACCGCGGGCTCCGATGCTCAGCCGCCGCAAGCACAAGTTGCGGCGATTGAGCCGCTGGCTGCTCGGAGCGGTGTTGTTGAGCGGTATCGCGGGGTTTCTGGTCTATCGCGCCACTCGACCCGAGGTTCGTCGGCCCGGTGAGATCCTCCCCGACATCACCGAGACGCTCTCAGCCGACCTGCCCGCCGACGCGCCGTACCCACACTTCGCCGACGTCACCGTGGCCGCGGGCCTCGGGGGTTTCACCACATTCTCCGGCACCCGCTCGTCTCAGCTTCCCGAAGACATGGGCTCCGGAGCGGCCTGGGGCGACTACGACAATGACGGCGACGACGACCTCTTCGTGGTCGGCGCCGGCGGCACCCTGACCGCGTCTTCCGAGTTCTGGGCCGAATCGGCGCTGTTCGACAATTTGGGCGGCACCTTCGTACGGGCGGCCGGATTCCCGGAGACTCGCATCATGGGAATGGGCGCCGCCTGGGGCGACTACGACAACGACGGCTGGCTGGACCTCGCTGTGAGCGGCTACAACAGCCTGCAGCTCTTTCGGAATGTCGAAGCAAGGCAAGCCGGATCGGCGAACGGCCGGCGCCTGGTCGCCAGCGACGCCATCCCGAGCCTTCCCGGCTACTGGGCGGGTGTGTCCTGGGCCGATTTCGACACCGACGGTGATCTCGACCTCTACGTCTGCGGCTATGTGCAGTACGAAGAGGACGCTTCCGCCTCCGGCCGAAGCTCGAGCCAATCGGGCACCACGGTCCCCTACACGCTCAACCCGGCCTCGTACGAGCCCGAGAGGAATCTGCTGTTTCGCAACCAGGGCGACGGGAGGTTCACCGAAGTGGCCCTGCTCTACGGACTCTCGAATCCGGAGGGCCGCAGCCTTTCGGCGCTCTGGCACGACTTCAACCGCGACGGCCGGCTCGACGTCTATGTCGCCAACGACATCTCCGACAACGCTCTGCTCCTCAATCGGGGCGAAACCTTCGAAGATGTCAGCCTGGCTGCCTGGGTCGCAGACTACCGGGGAGCCATGGGCCTCGCCGCCGGTGACTGGAACCGGGACGGCGACGACGATCTCTTCGTCACTCACTGGGTGGCGCAGGAAAACGCCTTGTACGACTCGCGACTCGCCGAAACCGCCGCCGCCGGCAATCCCATGCTCGCCTTCAGCGATCTCGCGGCGCCTCTCGGCCTGGGACAGATCGCGCTCCACGCCGTCGGCTGGGGAACGGAATTCGCCGACTTCGATGCCGATGGCTGGCTGGATCTCGTGGTCGCCAACGGCAGCACCCTGGAGACACGCGAGTCGCCCAAGTGGCTCAAGACCCAGCCCGCGATGCTTCTCTGGAACCGGCGCGGCGAGTACTTCCACGATCTGGCGCCGGCCAGTGAGCTGTTGGCTACTCCGCGGCTGGGCCGCGGCCTCGCGCTCTCGGACTACGATCTCGACGGCGACCTGGACGTCCTGATGGTCGAGCTCTATGCCGGGGTGCGGCTCCTGCGCAACGACATGCCACAAGGGCATTGGCTCGAGCTGGCGCTGCGATCGAGCGCGAGCGGCCGGGGAGAAGGCTCGACGGTCATCGTCAAAGCCGGCGACCTCGCGCTCAGGCGAACCTCCGGCGAGACCACCTACCTGTCGCAGAGCAGCGCTCTTCTTCACATCGGGCTTGGAGACATCGACCAAGTCGACTCCGTCGAAGTTCAATGGCTGGGTGGAGACAACCAGAGCTTCTCCGGCCTCGAGGTCGACTCGAGGTGGGAACTCGTCCAGCACGACACCGAGCCACGGCGGTTGGAACGGCCTGCCGCGCTAGCGCCTTCGGGTGAGTCCTCCGTTTCCGTGCCCGCAGGCGACCGTGAACGCACGCTCGAATTCTGGAAGACTCAGCGCGCCGCCATGGACGCCATGAAGCGCGACGGCGACCTGGACCGGGCAACGGACCTGTTTACCAAAGCCCTCGAGCTGAATCCGGAGCACGGCGATTCCCGCTACTACCTTGCCAATCTGCTCTGGACGCGTGGTGATCGGAAGCGCGCTCTCGACGAGCTCGACACCCTGCGCCATCGAGATCCGCTCAGCCACCGCGCAGCAAAGCAATGGGGTGTTCTGCGCGCGTTGAGCGCTCGCTCGCCGGCCGATCTTGACGCCGCTTCGCAAGCTCTGGAACGCGCCGTCGAGATCAACTCGGAAGAGACCGGCGGCCTCCTCGCCCTGGGCGAGGTCTCGCTCCTGCGTGGCGAAACAGAGGAGGCGCGCCAGCAACTGGAATGGGCCTGCCGATCCAATCCGCGCGCCGTGGGCGGTTTCTTCCTGCGCGCCTTCATCGCGAATCGCAATGGTGACCCAGAGCTCAGCGCCGAGCTTCTGCGAGCGGCACAGACCGCCAGAGGTCCGGAGTGGAAGCCGGAGGGCGCGGCGGCCGAAGGCGACGTGCGCCGGCGGATGTACGTCGAAACCAGCCCGCTCGCCCGTTTCTGGCAGGACTGGGACGGCGGGTCCGATCCGGCCTCCGCTTTTCACGATTTGGAGGACCACCTGAGCGACTGGCCGAAGAGCCAGGCAAAGAGATAATCTTCCCGCATGCGGAGATTCCTGACGCTGGTGGTCCTGGCGGTCATCGCCTACTACGGGTATACAGAACTCCTGCCCAGATACCAGGCCTATCAGGACCGCCAGGAGGCCGAAGAGCGAGCCGACGACCAGGCCGGCGAAGCACGCATCTGCGTTGCAGCCGCCGACTCTTTGAATCAGGACCTGGGCCGAGGGCTGCGCCAGTTTTCGCGACCGCCGGTCGACACCGGAAGCTGGTCGACGTTCATGATCCAGATGGCCAGCCAGCTTTCGAGCGCAGACTCCGCGTGCAACTGCCCAGCCGAAGCCTGCAGGAGCGCCGCCGCCGCGGTTCTCGAAATGCGCCGGCTGCTCAACCGGTTCGATGCGATGGCGCGCGGAAGAACCGCCGGGATCTCGAATCCGGCCACAGCCCAGGAGCGTATCGAACGGCTCCTGGCCCGAGCGCGCAACGAGGCCGGATAACCCGCCAAGCCGCCCCGTCTGGACGCCCCGGCCGACTAGTGCTAGGCTCCGGGCCACGGCGTGAGCTTCGGCTCGCCTCTCCCCGGTGCCGAGTCACCGGCCACGGCGAGTCGCCTTGCCAGCAGCCTGGTTCAGAGCCGCGCCTGTTTCCCTCCCGCGGGAGATTCCTGAATACAGCGGGACGAAAGGAAAACCTGGAGGCGCCTTGCTACCACCCGATGAACCAGCCGAAGCTCTGAAGGAAGAGCACGCCGCACGTCCGCGACGGCGTCGTTCCCGCAAGGGCAAGGCCTCGGCCGGTCCCGTACCACTACACAAGAGAAGCAGCTCCCACTTCCAGCCCAGCGAACGGGACCGTGGCGCCGACGCCTTCAACGAGGGCCGGGTCAAGGTCGAAGTCGACGGCAGCCGGGCCAGGGCTCAGGTGGAGGACAGCGAGCGCGAGCCCTTCCGGGTCGGCATCGACTGGTCGAGAGTCGGTGCTCGCCGGCTTCATACCTTCTGCGAATGCTCGCGGTTCGCCGGTGGCGAGCTCTGTCGCCATATCTGGGCGGTCCTGCTGGCCCTGGCCGAGACCGGTCCCGAGAACCAACCCGCCGGCAAGGATCGCCTGGGCCTGCGCAAAGACCGGGCGGCCAACTGGGAAGACCTCGGTGTGTCGGGCGACCGCAACGAGGTGCGTGCGATTCACGGCGTCGACCTGGCACGGGCAGCCACGACCCCGGCCAAGGCCCGCTCTTCCCGGGAACGTTCGAGCAGCCGTCGACGAAACGCCGCCACTTCCTGGCGATCCCAACTCTCGTCGGTGCGCGACGAGGTCGGCACCGCGTCGTTGCCGTCCGCCGCAATCTCGGCGCTGCCTGTTCGTCCGACACCGATTCCCCACTTCTTCATCAATACCGCCGCGAGCAACAATTCCAGCAGCCTGGTGCTCGACATCTTCGCTCGCAGCGTCAGCAACTCGGGCAAGACCGGCAAGATGAAGCGGACCGGTCTCGAGCCTCACAAGCTCGAGTCGCTGCTTCTGCCTCGAAGCTCGAACAACGGATCCTCTGACGAGCCCGATCCGTCGCTGGCACTGGTTACCGAGCTTTCAGCCGACGCCCCCCGAAGAAAAACCAAGAACCGGCGGCGAGCCAAGGCGCAGACCGGTATCCGGCGCCTGCGTCTGCCGCAGCAGCTCTACGACACCGTTCTTCCGCACCTTTGCAGCCAAGGCACACTCGGCTGGTGGGACGGCCGCGTGCAGAGCAACCTCCACCCACTCTGGTGGGACGCAGGCACAGCCTGGCGGCTGGCTCTCTACCTGGACATGCACAAGGACGGCGGCGCGCGCCTGCGTGGTCGCCTGGAGAGGGACAGCGAGACCGTACCCCTGAGCGACCCGGTCCTGGTTCTGGCCCCCGGCGGGCAGAACTCGAACGGCATCCACCGCTCGGCCGGCCACGGTCCGGCGCTGGTGGTCTTTGCCGAGTCCATCGGACGGCTGGATTTGAACCCCGCCCGCGACCTGCCGTGGCTGAGCCTCTTGCGCGATGCCGGCGAGATCGTGATTCCGATGAAGGACGTCGAGGAGGCGCTCACAGATCTGATGGCGATGCCGGCGCTACCGCGGCTCGACATACCGGACGAGCTCGATCTCGCCGAAGAAGCTTCGCCTCCCCAACCCCATCTGGTCCTCGAGCCGGCCGTCGGCTCGGCTCGAATCAACCCGCCGCTCGAAGCGGAGCTTTCGTTCGAGTACGGAGTCCTGCAGGTGAGCGCGGAAGACTCCCGCTCCTCGGTGGTCGACTGGGAAGAGAAGACTCTCCTGCGGCGCGATCTCGATGCCGAGCACGCCGCTCTGGTCCGGTTGCTCGAGCTGGGATTTCAGCCGGTAAAGGCGGCCCAGGGCAATGTGCAAGCGCTCGAGCTCGAGCCGCGCGAGCTACCCGCTGTGATCGAGCCGCTTCTGACCGAGGGGTGGGCCGTAGAGGTCCAAGGACGCTCGGTGTCGCCTCCGAGCCCGCCGGCCCTACGGGTCGAAAGCGGTATTGATTGGTTCGATTTGAGCGGACAGGTCGACTTTGCCGGCGATCAACTCGAGCTCAACACGGTGCTGGAAGCGGTTTCGAGGGGAGATCGATTCATCGAGCTCAAGGATGGCTCCCAGGGCCTTCTGCCGGAATCCTGGATGGAGACCTACGGCTCGCTCGCGGATCTCGCTTCGAGCCCGACCGAGGACGGTCTCCGGTTTCTGCCGTCCCAGGCGCTGATCGTCGACGCCCTCCTGACCGCGATGCCCCCTGCCGACGTCGACGGGGCGTTCAGCCGGCTGCGCGAGAAGCTGGCTTCGTTCGAGAAGATCAAATCCAAGAAGGAAGCGCGCGGCTTCGGCGGCACGCTGCGCGGATACCAGCGTGACGGACTGGGCTGGCTTCACTTTCTCCGCGAGTTCGGCCTGGGTGGCGTTCTCGCCGACGACATGGGACTTGGCAAGACCGTCCAAGTGCTGGCGTTGATGCAGACCCACCGGACGCCCTCGAAGACCACCAAGCTGCCCTTTCTGGTCGTCGCTCCGCGCAGCGTTGTCTACAACTGGATCGACGAGGCCTCTCGATTCACGCCCAAGCTCAAGGTGGTCGAATACCGCGGGCCCGATCGCGAGAAACTCCAGGGCAAGTTCGGCGAACTCGACGTGGTGGTCACGACCTATGGCACGCTTCGCCGCGACATCGGCTTTCTCGCCACCGTCGAGTTCGACACGGTGATTCTCGACGAGGCGCAGGCTATCAAGAACCCGGGGTCCCAGACCGCCAAGGCCAGCCGGCTGCTCAACGCCCGGCACCGCCTGGCGCTCACCGGCACGCCGATCGAAAACCACCTGGGCGAGCTGGGCTCGCTGTTTACCTTCTTGAACCCGGGCCTTCTGGGGCGGCTTCCGCGGCTCGAGGCACTGAACGGTGGGCGCGCGCCCAGCAAGCTCGAGCTCGAGCACATTGCCCAGGACACGCGGCCGTTCATCTTGCGGCGCACCAAAGCGCAGGTACTCCCCGACCTTCCGCCCAAGACCGAGCAGACACTGCTCTGCACCCTCCATCCCGAGCAACGCGACCTCTACGACAAGGTGCGGGCCAGCTATCAAATCAACCTGCTCGAGCAGGTCGAGGCCAAAGGGGTGGCCGGCTCGGCGATTCAGGTCCTGGCCGCTCTCCTGCGGCTCCGCCAGATCGCCTGTCACCCGGCGCTGGTCGATCCAGCGTGGGAAGAGGCCGGCAGCGCCAAGCTGGATGCACTCTTCGAGCAGGTTTCCGAAGTGCTCGACGAGGGCCACAAGGTCCTGGTCTTCTCGCAGTTCGTGAAGCTCCTCGGGCTGGTCAAGAAGCGCCTGGATGCAGACGGCGTCACCTACGCCTACCTCGATGGCCAGACCCGCAACCGGGGCGAGATCGTCGAGCGCTTCCAGACCGAACCCGACTGCAACTTGTTTCTCGTCAGTCTCAAGGCGGGCGGCACCGGCCTGAACCTGACCGCCGCCGGTTACGTCTTCCTGCTCGATCCGTGGTGGAACCCCGCGGTCGAGGCGCAGGCGATCGATCGGACCCATCGGATCGGCCAGAGCCAGCCGGTCTTCGCGTACCGGATGATCGCCGAGGATACGGTCGAAGAGAAGATCCTCGAGCTTCAGGGCTCCAAGAGGAAGCTCGCCGACGCCATCCTGGAAGGCGGCGAAGGCCAGTCACTCAAGGACCTTACGGCCGACGATCTCAAGATGCTCCTGAGCTAGTGTCCTGTCCCAGTGGTTCGGTGCATAAGGCTCGAGGTCATGGTGTGCGCTGCCAAGGCGCCCACGACGCAAGCATAGCTGGGCCTATGTTGAGGAGTGGCAACGCCGGCAGCGTGCAGAAAGGCCCGAGATTTGTGTAGCGAATCACTGGGACAGGACACTAGGAGTGCCGTGGAGCACGGCCCACACGGAGGTCGGCCGCCTTGCTTCACATCCCCCGCTCGACGAAGATCCCGCCGGCGATCTTGGCCTCGAGCGCGAGCTGGGTCTCGCCCACCTGGACAACATAGGTCGGAGCGCGCTGGAGTAGCGTGACTTCCGAACCCGGCACCAGCCCGAAGACGGCCAGGGCGCCCGGCCGCTTCGTGCCGGCCAGGGACACCACGCGCGCGCTCTCACCCCCGTCGAGCTCGGTTAGCGGCCGGCAGGTCTCACAAAGAGCGTCCTCGGCCTCCGGTCCCCCGCCGAACAGGCTCCGGAACCACGACAGCCCGGCGGGCCGCTCCGGGAACTCGTAGTCGCAGCTCGGACAACGCACCAGGCCGCACGCGGTGCGCATCGGACACCCGTGCTGGCACAGCGTGTCCACCGCCTCGAACTCGAAGCCGCAGAGCGGGCACACCAGATGTTGGCGGGCGGCCTTGTCCATCAGAAGACACTCCCCAGGCGGTGGACCAGACCGCCCACCAGAAAGGCGAACGGAAAGATGAACGCGACCATCGACCAGGCCACCTTCTGGCCGTGCTCCTTGGCGATCATCAGGAAGTTCGCAAAGCACGGCATGAAGAGCGTGATCGTGATCATGGCGACAAAGATCTGGTGTGGCGTCAGTAGCGGCACCGGCGCGGTCACGGCGTCCAGAATGTAGACCGCTCCGAAGTCGCGGCGCATGAACCCGAGTAGAAACGCGTTGGCCATCTCGGGCGGCAGACCCAGCCATCCCGAGACCACCGGCTCACCCCACCGGGATAGCCGGTCGAGAACACCGGCGCGATCGAGAACGAACAACACCGCGGTGCCGATCACGAACAGGGGGATGACTTCCTTCAGGTACCAGTTGATCCGGCTTACCGTCTTGACCAGGATGTTCGACAGATGCGGCCGGCGCATGGGCGGAATCTCGAGCACGAACTCGCCGCTCTCGCCTCCGAAGAAGCGCGAGCTCAACCAGCCGACAAACAGCAGCACGCCGAGCATGATCGAGACCCAGGCGATCGCACCCGCCGGTGACAGACTCGCCATCATCGCCAGAAGAACGCCGAGCTGAGCCGAGCACGGGATCGCCAGAGCCAGTAGGAGAGTCGTCACCATCCGCTCCTTGCGGGTCTCGAGAATGCGAGTGGTCATCGTGGCCATGGTGTCGCAGCCGAGGCCCAGCACCATGGGCAGAACGGCCTTGCCGTTCAGACCCATGACCCGGAAGACGCGATTGACCATGATCGCGAGCCGGGGCAGGTAGCCCGAGTCCTCGAGCAGGCTGAACAGGAGAAAAAAGGTGGCCACGATCGGCAGGATGATCGCGAAGGCATAGGAGAGCGCCATGGTAACCGCGCCGAACTCGCCGACCAGGAAGTCGTGCACGAACCGGAAGGCGCCCTGCGACCACGACAACTCCGCACCCGGAGTGAGCTCGTAGTCCGCCGTTACCACGCGGCGCTCGAGCTCGCCCAGCGGAATCTCGTGGACCGGCGTTACCGGGACGGCGAGTGCCAGCTCCACCGGCTCTACCGGGTGCGTGTGAGGAAACGGCAGCACCGCATCGGCCGCCCGAATCGCCCAGGGGCTCAACCGCTGCTCGAACAGGCCCACCTCGAGCAAATCGACCAGGGTTCCTGCGCCCAGGAGACCCACGAACCAGAACACGGTCACCAGAGCGGCCAGGAGAAAGAAGATACCCTTGACCGGGTGCATGGCCCAGAAGCCCAACCGTACCCCCAGCGAAGCCCGCGCGGGCTGAGCGATCGAGTAGGTCTCCGCCATGATCTCCCGGATCTCGGCCAGGAGCGCGCGGTTGTTCTCGTAGTCGTCGAATTCAGGGGCGGCTCCGGCTCTTTGGGGCAGCCGCTCGCGACACGGCACCGCTGCCGCCGACAGCGCATCGATCAGCTCGCCAGTGCCGAGTGAGCGCGTCGCCACCGAGCGCACCACCGGAACGCCGAGACATTCGCTCAGTCGATCGATGTCGATCGATCCTCCCCGCGCCTCGAGCTCGTCGTACATGTTGAGGACGAGAATCAGAGGTACGCTGAGCTCGGCGAGCTGAAGGGTCAACAGCAGCGCCCGCCGGAGATTCTTGGCGTCCGCCACCTGAACCACCGTCGGCGCCTCATCGGCGGCGAGGAGCTCCCTCGTGACCCGCGCTTCGTCGCTGCGTGGCGCCAGGTCGTTGACCCCGGGCGTGTCGATCACTCGCCAGGAGCCGCCATTGAGGCGCGCCCGCGTTTCGACCAGCTCGACCGTCGTTCCCGGGAAGTTGGATACCGTGACGTAGCGGTCGGTCAAGTTGCCGAAGAGAACGCTCTTGCCGACGTTGGGGTTGCCCACCAGAACCGCCGTGCGAGCCGGTCCCGCGCGACGAGCGGCGCCGGAGAACGGCATGAGGTTGTTCGCGGTCTGGCTCATCGGTTTTTCAGTCACGAGTGCGGTGGGCTGCCGTCAGCGTACGTGGTGAAGCTCAACCGAGCGACACCCCTAGGGGTAGGAGCCGCCTGGCTCAGGGTGACCGGACTAGCTGCCGGGATGTCCGTACTCGGGGCGCTCCAGGTTCCGGATGCGATCCCAACCCCCCGGGTCAGAAAAACCGATATCCTCTGCCGCAGTATCCCTTTGCAACCGGCAAGGAGCAGGACATGCTGAATGAGCTGACGCACTCGGATTTCGAGGACCTGGAAGACAAGTCGTTCGAGATCGACTTCGGCGAGGCCGGCAGGCTCACGGCGACACTCGAGAAGACCGCCCGCTTCGACCTGGAGCCGGAAGAGGGCAAACGCGAGCCCTTTTCGATCTTCCTGCGTTGTCCGGCGCCACCGGTTCAGCGGACCTACCCGGCGACGAACAGCAAGCTCGGGACGCTCGAGCTCTTTCTGGTGCCAATCGACGAAAACGAGGACGGAATCCTCTTCGAGGCGGTGTTCACGTAGGACGGTACGGTCTCCGCCTGCCGTCGAGCAAAGCGAAGCTGCCCCACGTCCGAAAGACTTGACGCGCCCGTCGTCTTGACGTATCATGATATGTCAAGACAGGAGCGCTATGGCTGCCATCAAGATCAGTTCAAAAGTAGAGGAAGAAGTCTGGGAAGAGCTCCGAAAGCTGGCTGACGAGTCCCATCAGAGCATTTCGGGTCTCTTGACCGATGCAATCCGAGACTACGTGCGACGACGTCGTGTTCGCCCTGAGGTCCTGGAGCATCTAGAGTCGTCGATGACCGAGAACGACGAACTGGGTCGCCTCCTTGCCCGCTGACCCGGTCCAGTTCCTCACGGTCGATGAGGTGCTGACCATCCACGAGCGGTTGATCGAGCGGTTCGGGGGAGGCGCCGGAGTTCGCGACCTGGGCCTGCTCGAGAGCGCTCTCTACCGACCGCGAACCGGCTATTACCGAGACCTCGCTGAGATGGCAGCAGCCCTGTTCGAGTCGCTCCTCAACAACCATCCGTTCGTGGACGGGAACAAGAGGGTCGCGTTCTTTGCCACGGACGTGTTCTTGCGCCTCAACGGCTGGAAGCTCCAAGTCGAAGCGGAGTCGGCCAACGAGCGGCTGATCGGGCTCCTGGAGGCCCGTAACGCCAACTTCGACCATCTCCTCGCCTGGCTTCGAGAGCACCTGGTGAGTCTGTAGCGGTCGTCTACGGCCGCCATTCCATCAGCCAGTAGACGCCCTGGTCCTCGATCTTCTCGAAGCCCAGGCGCTTATAGAGCCGCATCGCCGGGTTGTTCTGCTCGACGTGAATGCGCACGAGCTTGCCGGCTTGCCGAACTTCGTCGAGCACGCCACGCATGAGCCTTCCACCGATCCCTTTGCCGCGGAACTCGGGCAGGAGGGCGATGTCGATCAACCGGTGCTCATCCTCCCGGCGATCGATGTAGAGCCGGCCGATCGGCTCGCCGTTCACCTCGAGGATCGAGAACTCGGCGTCGGGGAAGATCTCTTGGTAGTACTTGTGCTGGGCTTCGAACTGGATCTTCAGGAAGGCGGCCTTCTCGGGCTCGGTCCACGGCACGACGGCCATCTCGTCGGCCCGCGTCGAGGCATAGATCCGGCGCAGAAGCGGTTCGTCCGTGTCTGTGATCGGACGCGATGTGATGGCCTCAGCCATGAGTGCGTGGCTACTTTCTCTTTCGCACCGCTTGCTTGCCGACCGCCTTTGAAGACTTCGTTTTCCTCTTGGCCAGACTCTTCTTGGCCGCTCGCTTCTTCCTCGCCCGCTTCTTCGCCGGCGTCAGCTTGGCGGGCCGGACCACGGTGTGAAACTCGGCCTCTGCCGATTGGCCCCAGATCTCCCCTCGCAGAAGGCATCGAGACGGTCCCTCCAGGAGAGAGGCCGCGTCGATTCGGACCTTGCGAGTCTCATGACACTCCTGCCCGGGAGCCAGAGTGAGAGACCGGAACTTGAGGGGCTTATCGGGAGGCTTCTCGCCGCCCTTTCCACGGCCGCGTTCCCGGTCGATCTCGCGGCCGTCTTCGTCGAAAACGTGCCAGAAGTGCTCGTGGTCCCGAGATGGAGAGTGGAGCACGAAGGTCTCGTCCGACGTGTTCAGCAGGGTGGTCCGGATCACCAGCCGGACGGTCTTCTGGCCCGGCTTGATCTCGACGACGTCGGGAGCGTCGATGCGCGCCTCGATCGCTTCTATGGGCATCACCATGATCCTTGAAACTCCTTTCTGTGGATCGAGGAACGCAGCAGAGCCGCCCTGGCTTCCGCGACCGCCCAATGGCCTAGCCCGTCGCTAGCGCCGGTTCCCAAGCGCTCTGTCCGGCTCTTGAGCCGCAGCCTAGCACCCTCGTCTCCGACTCGCTCCGTCTTCCGGTCGGTCTGCGTTGCACTCCCCAGCGGATCTTTGACAACTTCCTTCCGTTGACCTACGATCCCAGGACCAATTCAGTCGGCAACCACAGGTTTCTGCCTTCACTCTCGGGGAATGGAGAAGGTTGAGCCAGACAAGGAGGTGCACGTGTCAGAACCGTTTCTTGCCGAAGTCAGGATCGTCGGATTCAATTTCGCACCGCGTGGGTGGGCTTTCTGCGACGGGCAGATCCTGCCCATCAACCAGAACCAGTCGCTGTACTCGCTCTTGGGAACCACCTACGGCGGTGACGGGCGCACGTCATTTGCGCTTCCCGATCTGCGCGGCCGAACGCCGCTCCACGTCGGCTCCTCGAACGGCACGGGTCACCTCTTGGGAGGCAAGGGCGGCGAGGAAACGCATACGCTCTCGGCGGCGGAGATGGCCCAGCACACTCACACACTCAGGGCTTCCAATGCCAGCGCCACCCAGGTGTCAGCCGGTGGCAACGTTCTGGCCCGCGCATCGGCCACCGTCGGCACGATCTACGCCGCGACCGATGCCACCCTCAACACCAACATGGCCAGCACCGCGATCGCGAACGCCGGCGGCGGCCAGGGCCACGAGAACATGCAACCCTACATCGCAGTCAACTTCTGCATCGCGCTGCGGGGCCTGTTCCCTTCGCGGAACTAGAGGAGGGAAGAGAATGTCAGAACCATTTGTCGGAGAAATCCGTATGTTCGCTGGCAATTTCGCCCCGCGTGGCTGGGCCTTCTGTGACGGCCAACTGCTCGCCGTTTCGCAAAACGACGCCCTGTTCTCACTGCTCGGAACCATCTACGGCGGCGACGGCCGGACCACCTACGGCCTGCCCGACATGCGCGGGAGCATTCCGATCCACGCCGGGAGCGGCCCCGGCCTATCGCCGCGCAAGCTGGGGGCCAAGGGGGGCGCCGAGAAGGTCACCGTGACGACCAACCAGCTTCCCTCGCACAGCCACGACTTCAAGGCATCGACCACCAACGGCGTCAACGACTCACCGGAAGGAACGGTCTTCGGATCCGGTATCGCGGACGTTTTCCACGCCACGCCCTCGACGGACATGCGAGCAGCCATGGTCCAGGCCACGGGTGGCAGCCGGAGTCACACCAACCTCATGCCTTTCCTGTGCATCCATTTCATCATCGCCCTCTTCGGCATCTACCCGTCGCAGCACTAGAGGAAACACGGAATGTCAGAACCTTTTACAGCGGAAATCCGCATTTTCGCCGGTAACTTCGCGCCCCGCGGCTGGGCGTTCTGCAACGGCCAACTGCTCCCGGTTTCCCAGAACACGGCCCTCTTCTCTCTGATCGGCACCATCTATGGCGGCGATGGCAGAACCACAACAGCCCTACCCAACCTCAAAGGACGTGCGCCGATGCACCCCGGCAGAGGTCCGGGACTCACGAGTCGGCGGCTCGGCCAGAGGGGTGGCGTCGAGAGCGTCACGCTCACCGAAGCTCAGATTCCGAACCACACGCATACGCCACGTGGGTCGGATACCGCGGCCAACTCCAACAGCCCGACCAACACGGCGACGTCGCGTCCCTCCGGTCGAGGAGCGGGTTGGTACATCAACAACGATGGCAACGTCAACATGCGTAGCGGCGCCCTCGCTAACACTGGCGGGGGCCAGGCCCACAACAACATGCAGCCATTCCTGGCGATGAACTTCATCATCGCTCTGGTCGGCCTGTATCCCAGCCGGAGCTAGGCCGAGTCTCAACAACGCGGTTCCCACGGCGGCTTCCCCGCGACCGGGGAAGCCGCCGTGACTTTCTAAAGGAACACCGTCACGCCATCATGCCCGACGACCATCTGACATACCTGAAATCCGACGTGCCAGCGGGCACGTCGGGAGAATGGACGATCGAGACCTTCGAGGTCAGGAAGCAACCCGGCGTCGACCGGCGACCCGAGTGCTTCCGGTCGCCGCCCGGCCGATACACGCGTCTCCGCCAGGGCGGCACGGTGTTCATGACGGACCTCTACGACGAGTGGTACACGCAGCTCGATGGGATCAGAGAGGCGCGCCGACGAGGGGGTGAGATCCTGGTGACCGGCCTCGGCCTGGGCGTCGTCGCCGAATCGATCCTCGCCGGTCACGACTCGAAGGTCGAGCTCGTCACGGTCGTCGAGTACTCAGCGGACGTGATCCGGCTGGTCGCTCCGCATCTTCGCGAGAAGCTCGGACCCAGGCTCGAAATCGTCCAAGCCGGCGCCTATGAATGGCTGCCGCCCGCAGGCTCCCACTACACGGTCGGCTGGCACGATATCTGGGACAACCCGCTCGATCCGGATTGCCTCGCAGAAATGGACGCGTTGGAATCACGATACAGCCCCTTCTGCGACTGGCAGAGCTCCTGGCCGCGCAGCTTCCAACGGGAAGCCGGCCACACGCCGGCACCGCCCGGGTAGGAGCCTACCGGCCCCTCACTGTAGGCCGACGATCCACGTCTCGCCCAACGAGTTCCGAGCGGAGATGTCCGTCTCCCAACCCGAGGGGTGGGAGAAGGAGAATGATCAGAAGATCCCGCCACTCGGCTTGGCGCAAGCCGTGCCGGTGATCGGGATCGACCCCCCATCCACGTCGACGAAGGGCGGATTGAGCGTTGCGCTCGGCGTGCCGGTACCAGCGTCTCTCGTGTTTGGACCGCCTCGCACGCCGTCGTCGGCCAACTCGGCCTCGCAGTCTCCGGTGGAGCCGCCCGTACAGGGACCGGACGCCGCGTTGTTGACCGTGCCCTGGTACAGCACGATGGACCCTACGCCCGCCTCTTCCTCGAACTCGAAGCCGTCGGGTGAGACCGCGGTGTCGAGCGCCACGCATATCGTGCCGCCGCCACCCACGTTCGACGACTCGAATTCGACCGTCTCGGTCGTTGAAAAGAAGGCCTGGTCGTGGAACACCATCGTCTCGTTCTCGATCGACAGGTCGAGGTTGCCGCCGTTCCTCACCCGGTTTCGTGTCGGGATACCCGGCACGGTAAAGGTGCCGAAGAACGGGTCCGGGCTGAAGAAGTCGTCTCGCCCGCGATGGCTGTTGCCGGTGATGAGCACCGCCGCCGAGGCGTTCCGATCGCCTCGGAGGAGGTAGGGCGAATTGATCGGACCGTTGAACACGTTGTCGTTGACTCGCACCTGGGCGTCGCCGTTGACCGAGCCACCACCGCCGCCGACGTCGTTCTCGAAGATGAGTGAGAGAGCTCCGTCGCCGCCAGCGGCCGTCATGATCTCGTCGGTCGTGCTGCCCATCCGATCGTCCGGTCCGACAGCCACGCCGAACTGGTTGTACTCGACGATGCCGTCCAGTGTGCCGCCGCGCATGCGCAGCGCCAAGCCGCCCTGAGGGAAGTTACCGAACGTCGAGAGCGTGCTCGAGTGGTCGGTGACCCGGAAGGTATTGTTGGCGACTATGGCGTCGAGGTCGCCGGAAGCGCTGGCCTGGTGGGCGATCAGGACAGAGGCGAACTTGCAGTTGATGAACTCGTTGCCGTCGTCGCCGTCCACGTGACCCGCAGTGGTATCCGTCTGATCACCGATCGTGACAGTCGTAGTGGTCGAGCCCTCGGAGGACACGGAGATGCAGAACCTGCCGAGCGAAGCGATGGTGCCGCTGGTGAACTCTTTGTAGGCGTCGGTGAAGTCGCTGTCGGTGACCGTGACCGCGAGCGAGCCCGAGGAAGCGGAGAACAGCTCCAAAAGGGCGGCTCCCCGCCTGAACAAGCTGCCCGTCACGCTGGCTGTGCCGTCGATGCCGACAATTCGAATTGCTCCCTCGTCCTGATTGTCGGCGAGCCCGGCGACATGGAACCGGTTGGTGTCCTCGAGCAGGCTGTCGACCACGGTGAGGCCGGTCCAAGTGGTCGCCGAGACGCCGTTCGTGAAGAGAGCGCCGTTGACCGCCTGGTCGCTGATTCGCCGGATGATCGTATTGTCGAGAGTCAGGCCACCGCCAACGGCCTCGCCGTGAATGGCGTCGTCCTGGCTGCGGTCATCGATCACTCCGGCCGTGGTGCCAATGTCCTCGAAGAGCATGTTCTCGAAAGTCACCCGGCCGCCGGTGGTGTCGAGTGTGACCGCATCGCCGTCGATGTTTTCGATCGTGCCGCCGTCACAGTCGAGTGTCATCGCGGTGTTGCCGCACGGACCGTCGATCCCGGTCACCGAGAACGTGCCGGCCCCGGTGGTGTCGAGGTTGATGGCAGGGTTGGTGCTCGTGCCGCCGCCGTCGACGTCGATCGACTGGAAGGTGACGCCGGCGCCACCGATCGTGACCGAGTCAATGTCGACCGCTGTGCCCGAGACCGCCGTCGTGGCACCGACGGTGTTGACCACCGGCGTTCCGCCACCGGCTCCGCAGTTGGTGTCGGCGCAGACGTTGACCGTGCCGCTGGTGCTCGCGTTGAAGGCGGTGCTGCCACCGGTGTCGAGGGTCATGCCGCCGGAGAAGGTCACCGTACCGGCACCGTTGCCGCTCAGATTGATGCCGGTGCCGTCTTCGTCGATGGAACCGCTGAAGAGAGCGGTGCCGCCGGTGCGTCCGGTTACTTCCACCGCGCGCGCGGTCGAGTTGGAGATCGTCGCGGCCACGGTGACGTTGCCGCTGCCGGCGTTGACGTCGACGGCGTTGCCGGCAGGATCGTTGCTCGACCCGATCGAGCCGCCGTTGATGTTGACCGCGTTGGTGTTGGTCCCGACGTCGATGCCAGCACCCGTCGTCCCGTCGATGTCGACGGTCGAAAAGGTCACCGTGCCGTTGGCACCCAGCAGATTGATGCCGGCGTCGGCTGTGGCGTCGATCGTCGCCGAGGTGAAGTTGAACGCCGCGCTCGACGAGACGATCGAGATGCCGTCGGCCGTGCCACCGGTGCCGTTGATGTCGACAGCGCCGCCGTTGAAGGTGCCCGCATTGGTGGTGTTGATGACGCTGATACCGGCAGTGCTGCCACCGGTACCGGTTTTGTTGATGGTGTTCCAGTTGATATCACCTGCACCGATCGCGACGCCCGAAAGATTGACGGTGGTTCCGTCGACCACGTCGATCGTGTTGACAACACCGGTACCTCCGCCGGCCTCGCAGTTGGTATCGGCGCAGACCTCGACCGTGCCGCTGGTCGTGGCGCTGAAGCCCGTGTTGCTCCCGCTGACGTCGATGTCGATCCCGCCGGAGAAAGACACGATCCCGGCGCCGTTCGAATCCAGCCCGATCCCGGCGCTGTTCTCGTCGACGGCCCCGGTGATTGCCACTTCGGTACCCATGTAGCCGGTGACTTCGACCGTACGACCCATGCTGTTGGACAAGCTCGCACCGATCGTCACGTTGCCGCTGCCGCCGTTGACGTCGAGGCTGCGGTTGGCCGTGCCCTGAATCGTTCCTCCGCTCACTGTGAACGAACCGGTCGCCGCGCTGTTGAGCAGAATCCCGTTCGCACCGCCGTTCTTGTTGACGGTATCGAACGTGACTCCGATCCCACCGATCGTGGTGGTGTCGATGTCGACGGCGGTGCCGGTCGTCGTGTCGATTGTCGTGCTGACCGCCGTCGAATCCACGTTCACCGTGCCTCCGAGGGTGGCCGTGAAGGCGGCCCCGGAAGTCGTGTCGATATCGAGGCCGCCCGTGAAGTTGACGATGGCACCCGCGTTACTCGCCATGGATACGCCGCCGCCGACCGTAGATACCGTGGCGTTGTCCACGGTGGTCGCACCGGAGAACGTCGCCACGAGCGGCACGGTCTGGCCGTTGTTGTTCTTGATGTCGATCGCGGCCGAGGCGGTTTCGCGAATGTCGATGGTGCCGTCCACGGTGACCGCGCCCTCGACGTCGTCGAGGACGATTCCCTGGCTGCCGCCAGCACCGTTGGCGTCCACGGTGACGTTGTTGAAAAAGGCGTTCACGGTCACCGGATCGAGGTCGATTCCGGTGCCGCCGATCGTATTGACGTCGGCGCTCGCGGCATTGCCAGCGTCGACGTTCAAGGTGAAGGTGTTGGCTTTCGAGTTCTGAATCGAGAGCCCCGTGCCGCCGCTGTTGGCGACTTCTAGATCGTCGAAGGTCAGCGTGCCGCTGACGCCGTCCAGAGCCAGGCCGGCGCCGTTGACCCGCGCCGCGACCGTTCCGATGACGCCGTTGCCTCCGGGAGCCGCCGAGCCGCCGCCGGAGTCAAAGGTGGCCGAGGTCACCGAGATCCCCGAACCGGTGCCGGCGCCGCCGGTCACCGTCAGCGTGTCGAAGTTCGCGATCGTGGTCGTGCCACCGGCCGAGCCGTTGACATCCAGGGCCGCCGAGCCGGTGGCCGATTGGAGCGTCAGGGTGTCGAAATCCAGGGTGGTGGCGCCCGCCGTCGTATCGATATCGATACCCGAAGCAGCGCCCGCAACGCCGCTGTTCTGGACCGTCAAGCTGGTCACGTCGGCGCCCGAGATCCCGTCGCCGGCGCCCCCGTTGCCGATCTCGACCCCGTCGATGGTAGCCGCGGCCGACGACGCCACGGTTACCGTGTCTGTGGCGGCGGCGGTCGTGGTCAGAAGCGGCGCACCCGACGTCGGATTCGGGTTGTCGATCGTAGCGGCCGGGATGCCGGTGACCAGGAGATTCGCCGGAGCGCCCCCGGAGACCGCGAACGAGTCCTGAGCCGCGAAGCTCAGGAGCGACTGGCCGTCGGCCAGATCGAAGCTCCCGGTCATGCCCTGGGCCGCCGAGTTGGCGTCGATCACGTCCTGGCCCGCGCCGGCCTGGTCTAGCAGCACGATGAACTGGGCGCCGCTCGCCTCCGCCCCCGCCAGGTTGCCGGGGCTCGCCGATGTACCGGTTCCCGTACCGACGGCATCGACGAAGTAGGCGTCGACCGAGAGGTTCGAGATCGCGCTGTTGCCGAAGTCGACGTCCTCGAAGTCATAGGTGCCGTTGGTGCCGTTCATGCCCGCGATGACGATGGCGAAGCCGCCGTTCTCGGTGTCGATCGAGCTGTCGAGCGGCGTGTCGTTGCCGTCGCCGAACTGCACCAGTGCCGTGTTATTGGCGTTGGTGAGGTCGACGCCCACGTCGACGCCCTGGATGTCACTCGGGTTCGTGGTCGTGACGTCCTTGGTGTTGGTGGTCCCGGTGAGATCGATCCCGACGCTGCCCGCAGGCGGCGTGCCGACCGTTCCGGTGACGTCGAGGGTGTTGAAGGCGACCTTGGTGTTGCCGACGTTCGAGAGATCCAGACCGGTCACGCTCGCCCCGACGCCGGTGATGTCGACGTCGGCGAAAGTGACGTCGCCGTTCGAGCCCTGGATGTCGATCCCGGCAGTGCCCGGGGTTCCGATCGTCGTCGCGCCGGTGAAGGTCATCGTGGCCGGGCTGTCCGAGATCAGGATGCCGTCGGCGGTGGTGTTCGAGATGTCGGTCGTGCCGGTGACCTGGAAGGTGCCGGAGACCTCGTCGATCTCGATGCCGTTGGTGCCGCCCGAGGCCGTGACCGAGGTGAGCGTCATGGCCGTCGTCAGCGGATCCAGGAACATGGCCGGTCCGCCGCTGGTGTTGATCGTGCCCGAACCTGCCGCCAGATTGAAGTTGGTCGCGGCGCCCTTGGTGTTGACCTCGAGACCGGTACCGGCGTTGTTGAAGATGCTGAGCGTCGAGAAGTTGACGTCGCCAGTCGGGTCGAGGAATGAGAGACCGTCGCCCTGGACTCGCTGCGCCGCCATGGCTCCCTGGCCGATGTTCGTGGTCCCGCCGACTACCTGCTGGTTGCCCGCGAGGCCGAGATTGCTGTCGAAGCCGACCTTGTCGAAGAGCATGCCGCCGCCCGTGCCGTTGGCGGTGACGGTCTGACCGGTTCCGGCGGTGCTCAAGGCGGTCACGACGATCGTGCTGTTGTTCGCGTTGATGTTCTGCCCGGTGACCTTCACGGCCTCGCCCCCGCCACCGTTCTCCCAGGTGTTGGAGCCGAGGTTGAGTCGCACCGTGTTCGCCGCGGGCGAGCCGCTGCCCTCGTTGATCCGCAGCGGGAAGGAGGCGGTGCGCAGGTTGTTGCCGGAGACGTTGGCAGTCAGAATCCCGGTGCCGCTCGAGTTGATGTCGATGCCTCGCGCGCCGATCGGCGGCATGCCTACAGTCGCGGTGTTGTTCTGCAGAGTCATCGTCCGCGCTGTGGCGTCGCTGTTGGTGATCGAGATGCCATCGTTGACAATCGAGGCAGTGGCGCCGAGCGTCACGCCGATGACCGAAAGGCTCGTGTTGATGACCAGGATCCCGTTGCTGGCGTTGTCGACACCGCCGCCGTTCACCGCCACCGAGCCGGAAGCGTTCGCTCGCAGCCCATCTCCGACCGACTGATTGATGTCGAGGTTCGCGAAGGTCACCGAGCCGGGGCTCGAATCCACGTTCACAGCGCGGCCGGTGCCGTTGGTGATCGCGGTCGTTCCGTCGAAGGTGAAGGTCCCGGCGGAGCCGGCCAGGATGTCGATGCCGGCATCGCCGCCGTTCAGGGTAACGTTGCCATTGAAGTCGTACGAGGACCCGTCGGCGTTGTTGAACTGAAGGCCGTCGCCGTTCGTAGCATCGAGGGTGCCGTCGGCAGTTATCGCACCAGTGTGGCCATTCGTCACACTGAGCGCCGATGCGTTCTGGCTCTGGCCAACCGAGCTCGATGCGCCGAAGTTGACGATCGAGGAGCCACCGTTGACGTCGATCCCGGCCGCGGCGGCGCCGGGGACGATGTCTGTGTCGGCGAACGTGAACGTCCCTGAGCCGCCGTCGATGTCGATGCCCTCGGAGCCCGTCAGCTCGGCGTCAGCGGTCAGGTTCGCATTCTGACCGACCGAGCTCAGGAAGATCCCCGTTCCCGCGCCGGAGTCCTGGAGGGCGTCGGCGGCGGCTGAGTCGAAGGTGATGGTGTTAGCGCCGGCGGCCGTGTTATTGATTTCGATCAGATCCCCTGCGTTGTTGGTGATGGCCCCGGCGTAGGTCACCGACGGGTTGTTGGTGCCGTCGCCGGTGACGTTGAAGGCGTCGCCGGTCGGGTTGGTGATCGAGGTGGTTCCGGCGAAGGTGAACGTCCCGTCGCTGTTGCCGAGGATGTCGATCCCGGCGTCGCCGCCGTTCAGGGTCGTTGTGCCGTCGAAGCCGTAGGTGCCGTCGGCATTGTCGAACTGGAGGCCGTCGCCATCGGTGGCGTTGATGCTGCCGTCGAAATCGATCCCTCCGCTGTTGTGACCGTTGCCGACGTTGACCACGGTCTGGGTGCCGTTCTGCCCGAACGTGCTGGCCGCGCCGAAGTCGACCTGCGCGGTGCCGCCGTCGATGTCGAGGGCGGTGCCGGTGGGATTGGTGATGTCGGTGTCGGCGAACGTGAAGGTCCCGGAGCCGCCGTCGATGTCGATGCCCTCGCTGCCAGTGAGGGTCGCCGTGCCGGTGAAGTCGACATCCTGGGCCACGTTATTCAAGAAGACGCCGGTGCCGCTGTCGACGATGGCGCCGGTTTGGAACGTGATCGTGTTAGCCCCTGCCGCGGTGTTGTTGACCTGGATGACGTTCCCGGCGTTGTTGGTGATCGTCCCCGAGTAGATGACCAACGGGTTGTTGGCGCCGTCGCCAGTGACGTTGAAGGCGTCACCGCTCGGGCTGGTGATCGAGGTGGTTCCGGCGAAGGTGAACGTCCCGTCGCTGTTGCCGAGGATGTCGATCCCGGCGTCGCCACCGTTGAGAGTCGTCGTGCCGTTGAAGTCGTAGGTGCCGTCGGCGTCGGCGAACTGAAGGCCGTCGCCGTTGGTTGTGTTGATCGTCGAGGCGGCGTCGAAGGTGATCGACCCGCTCACGCCGTTCACGTCGAGCGTCGTGTTGCCGATGCCCTGAGTGATCGAACCGTCGTTGAAGTCGAAATCGGGACTTCCACCGGTGATCCGAATCGGGATACCTATGCCGGTGGTACTCGTGATGTCGACGTTGGTGAATAACCACGACCCGGTGCCGTTGGTGATGTCCACCGCGATCGGCGCTGCCGCCACCAGATCCAGCTGGACCAGCTCGACCTGGATCGGGCCGGCGATGTTGGTCCCATCGATGCCGTCGCCGTTGACGGCATCCAAGTCGAGGCCGCGGATGACGACTGTGTCGGCCAAGCTAATCACCGGGGCCAGAGGCGCCGCCAGGCCATCGCTGATCAACGGCGCGTTCCCCGCCGCCACGATCGTCCCGAACGGCGCGACGGTGAGACCCACCAGCTCACCCAGGAGCTCCTGACCGGCCTTCAGCATGATCCCCTGGTTCTGGCTGCTGTCGGTGCCGTTCCCCTCGAACACGAAGATCGTGTCGCCAGCCCCGGAAGCCGCTTCCGCGTCCTTGAGCACCTTGAACGGATCGGTGGAGGTTCCGGTGCCCGGACCGGCGACCGAGTTGTCGACGAACCAGATCAGATCCGAGATGTTGATAGTGACCGTTCCAACGTCGCCGCCCTCGTTGTCGCTGACTGTGTAGTTGAAGGTATCGGTCGGGCCCGCGAAACCGGGCGGCGGCGAGTAGGTGAACGTGCCGTCGGCCGCCATGTTGACGGTCGCTCCCGAGCCCAGCACCGTCGGGTTGCCGACGTTGCCCGCGACCCCTTCGACCGCGGAGACGACCAGCGGCGGTGGCGGCCCGTCCGGATCGACGTCGTCGTCGAGCACCGAGCCGGCGGCCAGAATCTGCGCCGGCGTCACCGGCTGGGAGTCGCCGGAGTTGTCCACCCGCAGCCCGGTGTTGCCGAGCGTGTCGTACATGTCGTCGGTCGCGGTCGGCGGTGTATCGTCAGTCACCTCGACCGTGATGTCCTGGCTGTCGGTCAAGGTCGCCGAGTCGGTCACGGTGGCCGTGACCTCGTACTTGTTGTCGCCGTTCAGATCGGTTGGATTCTCGAAATCGGGAGCCATCACGAACGCCAGGATTCCGAAAGCGTCGATGGTGAGCTTGGCCGCGTCGTCGCCCGAGAGCGAGTAGACCAAGCCACCACCACCCTCGGTGTCGCCTTCGGCGTCGGTGGCGTCGACGTCGGTCACAGCGGTCGTGTTCTCGGGAACCGACACCATGGCCGCATCGCCGCCGCCGTTCGACGTGATCACCGGCGGCTGGTTCAGGCTCGGGTCGATGATCGCCGTGAAGCCGGCGCTGCCTTCGACCGAAAAGCCGTTGAAGAGCACGATCTTCTGACCGGCCCGGTACGTTACACGGCCGCGCGGGATGATCTGAGTGTTCTCCGAGGTCACCATGTTGCAGGCGACAAACTCGGCAAAGACCGAGATCACCATGTTGTCGACGGCGAGGTTGGGAGTGCAGGCGGGCGGGGCGCTCAGCGGCTCGGGCTCCTCGCCGAGGAGGTCCGCAGGAGCCGAGCCGGAGAACTCGGCAGGTAGAGCGACGGGACCGCCACCCGGATCGGGCCGTTGGTTGCGTTCCGGCTCGCCGCCGCACGAGTCGATCACCTCGATTCGGTCGGAGGGCACCAGATCCGAACCGGTCAGGTTCACTCCCTCGCAGGCCCTTAGGCGAAATGCGTCGGGCGCGTCCGAAGCCGCGCTGACCGAGCCGCGCCCGTAGCGCCAGCTCATGCCCCCGAGCTCGGAGGCCACCGAGATCCGGTCGTCCGCTCCGCCGCTGGCTCGAAGCTCGGCTCCGTCGAGAAGAACCGAATCCTGGGCGACCACAGTGATCTCGGCGCGCTCGCCCCCTTGCGCTTCGACGCGGCCGCGCCTGGGCCCGGTCCCGCGAGCCAGGTCCCGGCCGTCGATCGAAAGGTCTTGACAGGAGTCCATCACGACGCTTGCTCCGGGACCGTCTCCGATCGCGGCCACGAAGCCGAAGACATCAATGCCGCAGCCGGCGATGTTCACCTGCCCGCCCAGGCCGTCGCCGCCCGTAGCGAGTACGGTCCCCGAAGTCCCGACCCGTACACCCTCGCCTGGGCCACCCAGAGACCCGATCGCCACTCTCGCCGGCTTACCGCCCGCACCGATCGCGGAAACCAGGCCGTCGATCTCGACGCGGCCTCGCGCGGAGAGCAGAACTTCGCCCCGATTCGCCACGGCGAAAGCGCCCTGGCGAACCAGAAGATCGCCCGCGGCTTCGATCGACAGGCTCCCGCGCGCTCCGATCCCGGCTCCGGGGAGAATCGCCAGATCGCCCCGCACCGCGATCCGCATGTCGCAGGGCCCGGTCTCCTCGTCCTCGCCGCAGCTCAGCCGGCCCTCGAGCACCATGCTGTGCGGCACGGTCCAGACGCCGTCGGCCGCGCCATCCAGGTCCTCGATCGAGCCGTCGAGGCTCGAGAACGCGAGATCACCGGCCACTTCCGGCGTCCGGTCAGCCGAAGGCGCCGACACCGACAGGATCAGTGTCAGCGGGACAAAAAGCCTGAGCAAGCGCGCGCGTGCAGAGGACATAGACGGCTCCTTTGAGCTAACAGGCCGCGACGATGTCGAGTGTGGCCGAGCAGAACGCCATGCCGAAGGCGGCCTGGTCGTCGAAGGTCACGTTCAGGGTGAAGGTCTCGCCGATCCCAAGCGGAGGAAAGGGGACATTCCCGGTCAGATCGAAGGGAAAGAACATCACCTGGCCGGCGGCGTCGGTCGGCAGAAAGTCATCCGGCAGCAGACTGGTGTTTCCCGGGTCGGTTGTCGTCGGCGTGCAGCGCAACACGGTCCCCACAGGCGGAATCGGGCTTACGGTCGCGATGATGTTCGAGATCACCGCATTCTGGCAGGCGACGCCCGGAACCGGCGGGTTCGGCAGGGACACCTCGAACGAGCAGCTGATCGTGTAGACGATCGAGGGCTGGGCGTAGGCCGCTCGAACGCCAAAGAAGCTCTTGACGCCCGGTTTGACGTAGGGCGCGCTCCCGAGCGCGAAGGCCCCTCCCGCGAGCATCGTAGATTTGAGGAGCTTGCGCCGAACGACGTCGACACTCCCAGCGTCGGTACTCTTCCTCATCCCGAACCTCCTGGGGGCAGGCCCCACTGACAGACGGTGTTACGCCGGCAGAGTCTATACCAGATAATTACGAGCGCGGAAAAAGCTCCGTCGGCTCAGTCGACATAGCCGAGAGCGCGCAGAACGTCGAGATCGAGGCCTGTCGCCGCCTCGGTCTCGATGCTGGAACCGTCCAGTGCCAGCGTGCGCTCGAGAGCTTGCGAAAGTGCCGCCGCCTTTTCGGGCTCGGAGACCGCCAGATCCACGAGCTCAGCTGGATCCGCCTCGAGGTCGAAGAGCAACCGCTCGTCGGCGCGCCCCGAGTAGTCGCTTTCGATCTCGATCAGCTTGTAGCTGCCCAGCCGGACCGCAGTGGCCACTGCCCGGCGCTTCCAGCGGGTATCGGCCACGATCGGCCGTCCTCGAAAGCCCGGAGCCGAACCGTCCTCCAGAAGCGGCGCGAGGCTCAGGCCATCGAGGCCCTCGAGAGCCGGTAGGCCGGCGGCATCGAGAATCGTGGGCATCAGATCGATCAGCGACACCGGTGCGTCCACCACCGAGCCTTCGCGCTGGCCCGGCAGCTTGATCCAGAGCGGAATCCGGACCACTTCTTCAAACAGGGAGTAGGCATGACCGAAGCCGCCATGCTCGAAAAGCTCCTCACCGTGATCGGAGGTCACAATGACGAGCGCGTCGTCGTAGATGCCCTCCTTCTTCAAGGTTGCCAACAGAGCGGCGACCGCATCCATGCTGTAGCGCACCGCCGTGTCGTACTGATCGGTCAGGCTCTCCAGATACTCCGGGGTCACCCGATCGCGGGCCTCGATGTCGCCGTCCTTGAGAATCGCGGTCATCACCGAGTCGTTGTAGTCGAAGGTGCGGTCCGGGTCGTAGCCGAGGAGATCCTTACGATGCTCGGCCGGAACCCGGTAGGGCCCGTGGCAGTTCATCGGCTGGAAGTAGAGAAACACCGGCCGGCCATGATCCCAAACGTCCGCCTGCCAGAAATCGACCTTGGCGATCATGTCGGCGATATCGGGATAGACCAGCACCTTGCCACCGTGGCCCTGGAAGTGCTCGAAGCCGCGGTCGAAAGCGGTCTTCTCGCCGATGAAGAGGTTGCCGCTGAAGCCGGCTGTCTGCCAGCCGGCTTCCGACAAGGTCGACGGGAGACTGGCGAGCTCGGCAGGTAACTTGGTGCTCTGCTTGACCACGCCGTGCCGCGAAGGCAGCAGCCCGGTCAGGAGCGAACTCACTGCCGGTTGGGTCCACGAGGACGTCGAATAGGCGTTTGAGAAGCGGGTCGCGGCCGATGAAAACTCGGCCAACGCGGAGCTTGTCTCGCGCCCGTAGCCGTACTGCGTCAAATGATCGGCCCTCAGGGTGTCGACGACGATCAGGACCACGTCGGGGGGGCCGGAGCCGCCGAAACCCGTGCACGAGCCGGCCAGGGCCCCTGCCAGGAGTGCAACACCGGTACCCTTCCTGAGAGATCCGAAAGTCATGCGGCGGTGCTCGGCATTTCCGATTTCGGTAGAGTACCCGAATGGCGCAATGGCTCTGACACGACGCCAGTTTCTGATCGACAGCAGTCTCGTCCTCGGAGCCTCGGCCACGGGCGTACTGGGCGGCTGCAAGACCAGCGGACCACCCGCTGGGCGCTACGACGTGTGCATCATCGGCTCGGGCTTCGCCGGGACATTCCTCGGCCTGTCGGCCATCGACCAGGGCCTCCATACCGTCATTGTCGAAGCCGGAATGAAACCCAGGCGCGAGGGCACGGTCGGAACACTGGCCGAGGCATTCAAGTTTCGGAGCACGGGCGAGGTGCGCTATCCCGTCAACGGGACCCGAGCCATCACGGTCGGCGGCGCCAGCGTTCACTGGGGCGGCGTCACCACCCGGCTCTGGCCGGAGGACTTCAGAATGCGCTCCGAGTTCGGTCGGCTGGTCGACTGGCCGATCTCCGAAAAGGACCTCGCCGAGTACTACTGCCAGTCCGAGACCCTGTTGCATGCCAAGGGACACGCTCCAATCCCGGGTGCCGAGCCTGAGCGCACGTGCGCCTATCCGCAAACCAAAGACGAGCCCTATCGGGATCCGAAGCTCGCGATCGAAGGCCGCGAGGTGGCGTACTTTCCGCTGGCCCATTCGCGCCGCGGCGGCAACTTCGCCACCCGGCTGCTGGACCAGGAGATCCCGAGCTTCGAGGAGTCCGAGCTCGGCACCCTGGTCGAGGACCGCCAGGTGATCCGGTTGGCGACCCTCGACGGCGAGACCATCGACCACGTTGAGGTCGGTGCTTCCGACGGCACCCGCGAGACGATCCACGCGCGTGTTTTCGTCGTTGCCGCTGGAGTTGTCGAAAGCACGAGACTGCTGCTGGCTTCGACCTCGTCGTGGTTCCCGGAGGGCCTCGGCAACAACCGCGGACTGGTCGGTCACTATTTCAACGTCCACCCCAGCCTGCAGACGAAATTCGAGCTGCGGCCGGAGCTCGATCTGCCGCGCGGACACCACCGGACCTGTGGCCTGAACACCCTCTACCGGCGCCAAGGAGTGAACGCCTGCCAGTACCAGCTCGACGTTCTCGCCGACGGCACCGCTCGCTGGAAGGCGCAGCCCGAGATCGAGCCGGTCTACGAGAGCTACCTTGGCCTGAGCGCATCGGAAACCGACGCCTTCGGAGTGCCGCTGCCCGAGCTGCACTTCGGCTACTCGGATCGGGACCAACGAACACTCGAGCGCAACCATCGCTCACTCAAAGAGGTCAAGCGCGCACTCGCGGCTCCCGGCGAAGAGATACGCGACCACGACCGCTGGCGAGCCCACCCGGCCGGGACCTGCCGCATGGGCTTCGACGAGACCAACGGTGTCGTCGATTCGAACGGCCGGGTTTTCGGCCTCGACAATCTGTTCGTCTCCGGAGCCTCGACGTTTCCGACATCGGGCACGGCCAACCCGACCAACACGGTGGTTGCCCTGACTCTGCGCTTGGCCGATCACCTCGCCGATGCGCTCGCCTGACGCCCGGAACGCCGGCGCTGCAAGACGGCGCCGAACCCCGTAACATCGCAGAGTGGGAGAGTCCGGCATCCAGGCGAACACGAACGACATCGCGCCGCCGTCGAAGCTTCTCCTGCTTCTGGAAGGCCGCGCGATGGGCGAGCTGGCCACGTCTTTGCTGCTACGGCCCCTGCTCCGGCGACTCGAAGGCGGCGACGGCCATCCGGTGCTCCTGCTCCCGGGCTTCATGGCGAGCGACCTGTCCACGCGCCCGCTGCGGCGGTTTCTGCGCGACCTCGGCTATTCGGCCCATCGCTGGACTCTCGGCCGCAACTACGGGCCTCAGGGTGACCTCGAGGAGCGCATGGACGAACGCCTCGCGGAGCTGCACGAGCGGCACGGCCGCCGTGTGAGCCTGGTCGGATGGAGTCTGGGCGGAGTCTACGCCCGCGTGCTCGCCAACCGCCGGCCCGAGCGCGTGCGCTCGGTGGTCACCCTCGGCGCTCCGATCAACGGCGACGGCGAATCAACCAACAGTGCTCGCCTCTACGAGATCGTGACCCGGGAGCGGCTGCGCAACATCGCTCCCGAGAGGCTCGCGGAGGTTCGAAAGACCCCATCGGTTCCGACGACGTCGGTCTTCAGCCGCAGCGACGGAGTCACGGCATGGCAGAGCTCGGTCGAGCCCGAGGGACCCCGGGCCGAGAGCATCGAGGTGCCAGGCAGTCATCTGGGGCTCGGTTTCAACCCCTTGGTGCTGTGCGTGCTCGCGGATCGGCTGGCGCAACCGGAAGACGGCTGGCGGCCCTTCTTTCGCCCGGGTGCGGTTCATCCTCCAGGCCTCAAGCGACCGCCCGAAGCCCGACGCTCCGGCGGAGCGTGAAGGTAAAAGGAGCCCGGCCGATCGTGCGCCAGCTTTCAGGCCTCGACGCCGGGTTTCTATCGCTCGAGACCGAGACCGCGCCGATGCTGATCGGCTCGGTGTCGATTCTGGACCCCTCGACCTCCGAGGAGCCGCTCGGCGTCGACGGCTTCCGGGCTCTCCTTCACAGCCGGCTGGCCGAGACCGTGGCTCTCAGGCGGCAATTGGCCACAGTGCCTCTGGACCTCACCCGACCCTACTGGGTCGAGGTGTCGCCGGACGAGGTCGACCTCGGACACCATGTCGAGCGCACGCGACTGCCCGAGCCCGGAGGCTGGCACGAGCTGTCCGAGCTGATGGCGTTCGAGCTCAGCCGACCGCTGGACCGGAGCCTTCCGCTCTGGCAGATTCTTTTCGTCGAAGGTGTCGACTCGGTGCCCGGCGTTCCGGCCGGATCGGTGGCACTGATCGGCCGTGTGCACCACGCCGCCATCGACGGCGTCTCCGGCACGCAGATCCTGGGAGCGCTCTTCGACCGGCCGGAGGGTCTTTCGCCACCACCCGCGAACCGAGCGATGCGAGAGCCCCGGGCGATCGAGATGCTGGCCCGCGCGGGGCAAGACCTCTCCTCGGCCCCACGCGCCGTCTCCGGAGCGGTGGGAAGCTCGCTTCTCGGACTCGCCGGCAGCACCTGGTCCCGAATCCGTGGCGCCGAGTCCCCGCCGCGGCTTTTTTCCGGTCCCCGGACGAGCCTCAACCGGCCGATCGGCGCCGCTCGATCCTGGGCGCCGGCGATCTTCGATCTCGAGCGCGTAAAGGCCGTAAAGAACGCAGCGGAGGCCACCGTCAACGACGTCGTCCTGGCCGTATGCGCCGGCGCACTGCGCGCCTGGCTGGCGGAGCGGAACGAGCTGCCCGATGACTCCCTGGTCGCCATGGTGCCGGTCTCCGTGCGCTCGGAAACCGAGACGTTCGACGCCGGCAACCTCGTCTCGGCGATGCTGGTCTCGCTGGCTACCGACGTGCCGGACTCCGGCGACCGGTTGCGAGCGATCCGAGATGCCGCCCGATCCTCCAAGAAGGCGCTCCGCGCCGTTGGAGCGCGCACCCTGGTCCGTTCCGCCGAGCTGTTTCCATTCGCGCTGTCCGGCCTCGGCGTACGGCTCTACTCGAGGCTCCACCTCGCCGAGCGCCATAAGCCAATGTTCAATCTGGTGATCACCAACGTCCCGGGTCCGCCGCGGCCGTTGACGATTGGCGGAGCCCGCATGCTCGCACACGTCGGCGCGGCACCGCTGTTCGACGGACTCGGCCTGATTCTGCCGGTATTCAGCTACGCGGGCTCGATCTCGATCGGGGTCACGGCGGACCGCAAGATCCTTCCGGATGCGGCCGAGTTCGCACGTTTGCTGACCGCCAGCCTCGACGAGCTCCCGGGCTCCTGAGCGGAGCCCGCCGAAGCCCGCGGGCTTTGCCGATATCCTCCGGTCGTGAATAACAAGTCGGCCTCACCGGCTGGAGGAGCAGGTCTCGCAACCGGTGCGAGCGGCTTCGTTGCCGTGCTCCTGACGCCGTTCCTGGTCGACCTGCCGTTCGATTTGCTGCGCGGCGGAGGAGCCTTGGTCGCGATCGCGGGCGCCGCTCTCATCGTCGCGGGCAGACGCCGCCGACGCTCGACGGCGCCCGGCGCGGCCCTGCTTACGATCGGGCTCGCCTCGATGCTGGCGCCGGCCCTCGAGGCGATGCCGTCCGACGCCCGCGCCACGCTGGCGGTGACGGTGCTGATGGCGAGCTGGTGGATCTCGCTGGCAATCCCGATCCCGGCCACCTCGCTCCTGCCCCTGGTTCTCTTTCCGGCACTCGGAATCATGTCAAGCGGCGGCACCGCCGCGAGTTACGCCAACAACAACATCTTCCTGTTCATGGGCGGCTTCATCCTGGCGCTGGGAGTGCAGCGGTGGGGGCTTCACCGGCGAATCGCCCTACACATCGTCCGCGCGATAGGCACCAACCCCTCGCGCATGGTGCTCGGATTCATGCTGGCCACGGCGTTTCTGTCGATGTGGATCTCGAACACGGCCACGGCCTTGATGATGCTGCCGATCGCGCTGGCGGTGATCGCTTCGCTGGGGGCGGTCGGCGGCGATACCCCGGCCGGCGGATTCGCCCCGGCTCTGCTCCTCGGCGTCGCCTACTCGGCCTCGATCGGCGGGCTTGCGACGCCGATCGGCACGCCGCCGAACATCTCCTTTCTCCGGATCCAGGAGATCATCTACCCAGCGGCGCCGACCATACCGTTCGGCCGCTGGACGCTCGCCATGCTGCCGCTGGTGGCGCTGTTTCTGCCGCTCGCCTGGCTGGTGCTGACCCGCGTCACCCACCGGTTGGAGCAGCACGACGTCGGCTCGGGTGCCAGTGTGATCCGCGAGAACCTGGCGAGCCTCGGATCCATGGGCACAGGAGAGCGGCGGATACTGTGGATCTTCTCGACCACCGCCGTGCTCTGGATCACACGCGCCGATCTGACGATTGGAGCCGTCAGGGTGCCCGGGTGGGCGGGAATCGTCGAGCGGTGGGTTGGAGAGCCGTTCGCCGCGGCCAATCTCCACGATGCGACCGTCGCGATGGCGATGGCGCTCCTGACCTTCCTGATCGCCGCCGAACCGGACTCCACGGGCAAGCGCCAAGCTCTGATGGACTGGGAGACCGCGGTCAAGCTGCCCTGGGGAATCCTGCTCCTGTTCGGCGGTGGCTTCGCCCTGGCCGGCGCGTTTCAGGAGACCGGGCTTTCACGCTACCTGGGAGAGGTCTTCGCGGCCCGCGTGTCCGAGGCTCACCCACTGGTACTGGTCGCCGCGATCTGCCTGCTCCTGACCTTCCTGACCGAGGTGACGTCGAACACGGCGACCACCGAGGTCATGCTGCCGGTGCTCGCCGGCGCTGCCGGTGGCATGAGCGTCCATCCGTTGCTTCTGATGCTGCCGGCGACACTCTCCGCCAGCTGCGCCTTCATGTTGCCGATCGCGACCCCACCCAACGCCATCATCTTCGGTTCGGGTCAGATCGAGATGCGCCAGATGGTGCGCGCGGGCGCCCTACTCAATCTGATCGGCGCGCTTCTGATCTCGATCTTCTTCTACTTCGTCTCGGCGCGACTTCTCGGGCTCGACCTCGGCAGCGTGCCCACGTGGGCCGCCCAGACGGGTTCCTGACCGGTCAGCGTTGCCGGCTCGCCCTCTGGGGCCGGCGGCTCCCCAACTGCTTGAGCTTCTGGTGCAATCGCGTGCGGTGAACGCCGAGGAGCCGCGCGGCTTCACTGACGTTCCATCCCGTCTTCTCGAGTACGGCTTCGATGTACTGCTTCTCGCACTGGCTCCGGAAGTCTCGTAGCTCGACGACCTGATCGGCACCTTTCACATCGAAAATCGGATCCGGCGCCGGCGCGCCGCTCCGGTAGGGCTCGGGCAGCTGCTCGAGATCCACCGGATCACCGGCCAGGACCGTCAGTCGTTCGGCGAGGCTGCGTAGCTCGCGGACGTTGCCCGGCCAGGTCCAGCTCATCAGCCGATCCAGCACCGCCGGTTCGACCAGCGGCCGGCGACGCCGATTCCGATCGCAGTAGACCGCGAGAAAGTGCTCAAACAGAAGCCTGATGTCGTCACCGCGTTCACGAAGCGGCGGTACCTCGATGGGCAAGTGGGCCAAACGGTAGTAGAGATCCTGGCGAAATCTCTGCTCCTCCACCGCGGTCTCGAGATCCGCGTGCGTCGCGGCGATCACCCGGACGTCCACATGCCGATCTTGCTGGCTGCCGAGTCGCCGGACACAGCCGTCCTCCAGGACTCTCAGCAGCCGGCTCTGGACCTCGAGGCTCATGTCGCCGATCTCGTCCAGAAACAGCGTGCCGCCATCGGCTTCCTCGAATAACCCGGGCTTGTCGTCGCGAGCATCGGTAAACGCGCCGCGAACGTGCCCGAAGAGCTCGTCTTCGACCAGATGAGCCGGAATCGCCGCGCAGTTGATCTTGACGAACGGTCGGTCGCTGCGGCTCCCGGCCTCCTGAAGAGCGTCCGCCACCAGCTCCTTGCCGCTGCCGCTTTCCCCGCGAATCAGCACCCGTGCGTCCGTCTGAGCCACCTGAGCGATCAGCTCCCGGAGCTCCCGGATCAACTCCGACTGCCCCAGGATTGGCTTTGAAACTCCGAGCTCGGTTTCTAGCCGCGCGACCCGCCGGCGCAGGTCCGAGTGCTCGAGGGTGTTGCGAATCGAGCGCAGCAGCCGTTCGCGATGGAACGGCTTCTCCAGAAAATCGTGAACGCCCAGCTGGAGAGCTTCGACGGCCTCACTGATCGAGGCCTCGCCGGAGATCACGATCGTCGGAGGCAACCGCTCGGCGTCGACCAGCCGGCGAACCAGCTCGACACCCGACTGTCCGGGCAGGCGCACGTCGACCAACAAGAGATCCGGAAGCAACGCTTCGTCCGGAGCCACCCGGTCGAAAGCCTCTTCGGCGCTCGGCACGGCCTTGACCTCGAAACCCTCGTCCCGCAGTTGAAGTCCGAGCTCGGCGCGCAGCCTGGCGTCGTCTTCGACGATGAGTACGGAGGTCATGAATCGCGGGCGATCGGCAGAGACAGCCCGAAGGCAGTGCCCGCCTCCGAGGAATCTAGCAGCTCGAGATCGCCGCCGTGATCGAGCAGGATCTTGAGCGAGATCGCCAGTCCCAGACCCATGCCCTCGCCCGCGGCGCGAGTCGACGTGTACGGTTCGAACAGGCGTTCCCGAATAGCAGGCGCGATGCCGGGCCCATTGTCGAACACCGACAGGCGGGCCTCCTGCTCCCGGGGTTCCAACTCGATGTGAACGACTCCGGATTCGACTCCGAGCGCCTTCGAGCTGTTGTCACAGAGGTTGGCCAGAACCTGGCGAATCATGTCGCGATCGGCCGCGACCCAGACCTTGCCGCCGGAGTCGAACTCGAGCCTCAAATTGGGCCACGCCCCCTGATACGCCTCGACGAACTCACTCACCAGGGCGCCGAGGTCTTCGCGCTCCAGGTCCGGTGGGCGGAGACGCGCAAACGACGCGAACTCTTCGGTGAAACGACCCAGCCGCTCGAGCTCGAAACCGAGGCCGTCGACGGCTGCTTCGAGGTCTCTTCGCAGATCCGGATTCGCTTTCGCAGCCACCCCCCGGATACGATCCAGGGTCAGGCGCGCTCCATTCAACGGCGTGCGCATTTCGTGAGCGTGCCGCTTGGCCGCTTCCTGCCAGCGCGACAGGTTTCTCAGAGCCCGCAACCGGCGGCGATCGCGAGCGATTCCGAGGGACGTCGACTCGATCATTCGTGAGATCCGGCCCACGGGATCTCGGCCCTGGTCGCCGATCGCAACCGGACTGGGACCTACTGCCAGGTCCGCCAGCGCGGATTGGATTCGGGCCAAACGGGGCGCATAGCGCGAGTGCCGCACCGCGAGGTAGACGGTAGCGAGCGCGACGCTCGCCGCCAGTAGCCCGAGGAGCACGAGCTCATAGCGACGAACCAGGCGCTCGCGGTTGTGCTCGAGAATCCGCAACCGCCCGACTGTCGTCTCGATCTTGTCGAAGCGCTCACGGTACGCGACCTTCTCCTCCGGGTCCAGCTCGGCCAGCCGTTTTTGATCCTCCAGGGACTCTTCGAGCGCCGGCAGCACTTCGTCGGGAACGTAAAAGGCCGGAGACGGACCTGCTACCTGACGCTGGAAGATCCAGAACAACCCGGCAGCGGAAGCCGCCATGAGCACAACGGCAAGCAGGGTCGTTCGCCAACTCATGGCGTCTGCCTGCGACCGGCGGCGAGATTCCAGCTCCACGACCGGACAGGCCGACGCTGCATCGAAGTCGCGATCAGCGCGCTCACCGCTCGGGACGCATTGCCTCGTCTTCCCGATGCCGAGCCCTGCGACTGGCCGATCGACTCGGTCAACCACTTTTGAGTGTCGACAAGCTCGGCCTGGGAAAAGGGAATCACGGCCAAGGATACTCTGGCCCGGGCTCCCGGGCGTACGGCTTCAGCGGAAGTCGAAAGTACGAGTTCGGCCTCCGACCACCATTCCGCCAGTGCCTCTTGCGATTCGTACTCGGCCTTCTCGACTCGCCCTCCCCCGTCGATGACCGTGACCAGATAGATCTCGTCCCAGAGCTCCAAGCGAATATCCACCCTCGCCGCGCCCGGCATCATGGATGTCGACGACTTCACTTGAAAGAGCAAGCTCGTGGTCAAACCGCTGTTCACATGTCGCTTCACCTCGTCGCCCTGGAGGATAGGCGGCAGACTCGTGACGATCAGGTGGCCCTCGCCGTCGATAGCTATGTCCGGTTCGCGCTCCGCTGCGCTACCGATCAGCGCTACCGTCGCCAGAACGCACGCAAGGAAGGTCACACACGAGCGGGGCGTAGTCACCGCACCTCCCGATCGAGGTAGGACAGGAACAGCCGGAATAGGCCCCAGCCGTTGCGATAGGTCAGGCCGGTCCGCACCTTCCAACTTTCGACAATCGCATCGGAGAACCCGACGTCCTCCAGGCTCCGCGCAATCGAAAAGTCCTGGCGCGCCGCAGAGATTTGTGTCTCGAGGCGCAGTTCCCGCCATTTGTCCAGTTCGAGGCGACGCAGCAGGAAGACCTGATGCCCGAGACTCGCTTCGACCTCCTGGACCTCGTTCTGTGGGCCGTCAGTCAGGAAACCCCGGAGGCTCGCCGAAATGCTCTGCCGCTGGCCCAGTGGGAAGTGGCGTCCGGCCGACCCGAAGACGCCGGTTCTTTCCTCTGAGAAGTCGAAGCGTCTGATCGTGTTACCGATGAGGAGAAACTGGGTGTCTCTCTCGTCCGTCCAGGCCAAGCCGACTTCGTAGAGCGTGCCTTCTCGGGGCAGCACCGGATCGTCGAGCGAATTGAAGATCCAGGCGACCTCCGCCTCGGTCTCGCGCACCTCCAGCCCGAACCTCTGAGCTGAAACCACCTCGGAGTCCCTTGTGGCTGCCAGCAGCCGCAGCGCGTGGTTGCCTTTGATCGGGATGCCGAGTTGCACCCTCGCAGCCAGCGTGTCGCCGCTGAAGATCACGTCTCCGAACTCGTCTTCACCGCCGACGCTGACGCTCAGGAGTATGTTCCGATTCCACAGGTTGTAGCGCTGGTAGCCCACCGCAAACGCTCCATCCTCGGTGCCGAAACTGGCGAACAGAAGGCCCCGGCGTCCCACGGCGAAGCGCCTGCCGACCAGAGACCGGACTTCGTCGGTGGTGTCGCCAATGCGGTCGTCCAACAAGCCACCGACTCTGGGATCAAAGGGATCAGTGCCCAGGGGATCGTTGAGCTCCCATTCGCCGCCGACCTGGAAGAACCACCGCCGCGTCTCGTAGATCTGGATGACTAGCTCAAAGCGTCCCCTCTCACTGCCCTTGCGGAGGGAGAACTCGGCCAGCAGCACGAAAGGAAGGCGATTGATCCGGTGTACCGCCTCGCGTAGGTCATCTTCCGTGTATGTCCGGCCTTCGCGAAGTAGCGACTCCGAGAGGACGATCTCCGGTGACAGACGTGGAGCTTCGACCGTGATCTTCTCGATGAAGAACATCGGCGAATCTTCCTGGGCGCCCACCGCACCGCCCATCGAGACCAGCAGCATCAGCAGAGCTGATGCCAGTGGCCCGAAGCGGCGCCGTTGGGTATCTCGTCTCGTCATGGTCGGTCTCCTTCCGGGCCGATTCGAAGTCTCGACCCGACGTTCCGAAGGAGCAACCGAGATGCCGAGTGGCTGCTCGCCGCACCGACTGGACAGAACATGCCTGGTCACAGTCACTTACGCCTTGAGTGAGCCTATGTTGGTCTCGCGTTCTTGGCCTCTCGGTCGCAGCACTGGTGCTACACCTGTAGCGGCGGTGCTACACCGTCAATCTACTCCGCTTCTACGTGCGACGCGACGCTCCAGGAGGTCCCCGCCGAGGGGTCGTCTGGCGTCATGAAGCCAGATGGAACCGTGTCGAAGCAACCGTCGACGCCGCCGCTGAGCTGCCGGAGTCGGGCTCGGAAGAGGAGTTCATCAGCGAGGGACC
>JBHHWO010000002.1:0-69760 GCA_046756565.1 Thermoanaerobaculia bacterium
TCCTGGTCGTAGTCCATCTCGTGGACACGGCTCAGATACAAGGGCAGAGTCGAGGCGGTGATGCCCACGTCGCGGTAGGTGCGCGAATCGTCCGAGGCTCCACCGCCTGGATTCAGATTCCCGACGAGCTCGTCGAGACACGGCTCGGGAGGGCCCAGTTTCACGGCCTCGGTGAACGACCCGTCGCTCCTCTGGATCGAGATCCAGAAGCCGTCCAAGTCCGGCACCAGCACGTCCTCGCGGCCGTCATGGTTCAGGTCCCGGGTGATGTCGACGTGAGGGGGTTTGCCTGCCGGCTGGGTGGGACTTCCTTCGTGGTCGTGCCTCGAGTTGTAGTCCATCGCGACTTCGACCAGCGGCCGTTCCGTCCCCGATTCGGGATCGAACCAGTTCAGGTGGCCGGGCGTGTAGGTAATCAGTCGGTCGCGTCCACGAATGTCGGCCACATCGACGAACATGACTTCGGAACCGAGTGTTGCGTCGAGTGCCGCCGTCCAGGTGCTTTCCCCGAGGGCGAAGATGCGCAGTCGCCGATCGCCGCTCTCGTCGATGTGGACGACGGCGATGTCGGCAACCACTCCGCCGAAGAAAAACCCCGTCAAGACGGTCTGACGCTCCTCGATTCCGAGAGCGATCTGGTGCCGATCGAAAGTCAGCTGCGCCGGCGTTGCTTCCGCAGTCGCGGCCATTGCCGCGGAGGTTCCCAGCGCGACTATCAGGGTCGCCAGCTTTGGAATGGATCGCGATCTCATGACTAGGCTCCTTTCCGGTTTAGTTAGTGAACACTAACAATACGGCGGAGCGCCATGCAAGCTTCGTAATAAAAGCTCCTAGCCGGCCTCTCCCTCCAACAGGAGCCGGCCCACTTCGGCGAGCAGGGACCGGCGCTCGCTCTCGCCGAAGAGCTCCACGTCCCGGCTGAGATTGGCCACCAGCCCCAGGCCCAAGAAGGCCCACGCTGCTTGCTCGACGTCGATCGCGGCACCCTCGTGGCGATCGCCGCGGTGCTCCCGGATGCGGCCGCTGATCTGCTGGTGGAAGCCCTGGAACATCCGCTGCAACGCTGCCCGAATCTCGGGATCGTCCGCCTCGCTGAGGCCGGCAAAGTAGATGCGGTAGAACCCGAACTCCCCCAGGTGACGGGACTCGTACTCGAGAATGCGCTCGGCGCTGCTGCCACTCGTGCCCGGTCGCTCGAGAACCTCCTGCCAGGTACGGGCCGAGAGCCGGTAGACGTACTCGATGGCCGCCAGGAACATCTCCTTCTTGCCCGGCCAGAGCCGGTAGAGGATCGTCTCCTGCACGCCGCAGGCCTTGGCCAGCTCCGCGGTCGTCGTGCGCCGATACCCCTGCTCGACAAAACACCGCGCGATCACGGGCAGGAACTTGGCTCGCTTCTCCTCGCTCAGGTTGGGTCTCGGCACGGCTACCTCCCGGGGGATCTTCCCCAACGGTTCTGTTAGCCGGAACTTACACCCTCTTGACGTCGCTAGAGACTGCTCGAAGAGGGTCGACCCAGCTCGAAGAGAAGGCGCGCCCTATCCGGTGACGCGCCGCATCAGACCTTCCAAGGGCCCACGATGGAAGCGCCGGCGCCAAACCAGCGCGAATCCGATTCCAAGCAGCCAGAACAGAACCGAGCAAGCAAGCGAAAACGCTGGCGATTGATTCTCCAGACGACCGAGTGCGTCGAGGGTCGTCATCCCGACGAGAACGTGGGCTACGTACAAAGTCAGCGAAAGCTGACCCGCGGCCACCAGTGCTCGACAGAGGACATGTGCGCGGCAGCGCTCCGTGAGCTCGACGCACAGCACGATCACGGCGACGCCAGTCGCACCCGCCGCTAGCAGGTACTGAGGCATGGGCGGCATTGGTGCCGTTGCCAAAAGCGCTGTGGCGACTTCACTCGGCCCCTCGGGCGACGCCAGCCGGATCGCAGCCTTCGAAAGGAGCTCCGTGCCGATTGCCAGGGGGACGCTGACCGCGAGCGCCCGACGCCGCCATCCTCGGTCGCTCATCGGCCGCCGCCCGAGCCACAAACCGAACGCCACGAACGAGAACCACGGGACCACGGGATGAAGGCCGTTGAAAAAAATGCGTCGAACCAGACCGCGCGGAGTCCAGGGATCGGCATATTCGAGTGTCTCCCAGTTCCAGCTCGCCTCGTAGTCGAGTGTCAGGATCAGTACCACGAAGCCCAGAGCAGCCAGACCAGCAATCCACCAGAGATGGCGATCCCGCGCGGTAAAGACAAAGGCTACCAACGCGAGGTACACGCCATAGAAGTGGAGGATGTCTCCCACATAGATTGGGTAGTAGAGCAGGCCGACGACGAACAGAAAGAGCGCCCGTTTGAGAATCCGCATGCGAGCCTTCTGGATCGCAGCCGGATCCGCTGACTCGCGCGCGCGGCGGGACAAGAGCGCCAGCCCGACTCCCGCCAAGATCACGAAGGTCGCCGACGCGCGGCCTTCAAAGAGCCGCGGAAGCATCGACATCAAAGCCGAGCCGGAGTTGCTCGCCACCATCACGATCTTGAAGTTGACGACGACCATCCCGAAGATGGCCAGAGCCCTGGCGACATCCAGTCCGAGGAGTCGACTGCCACCCGACTTTTTCATTCAGGCCGCCCAAGCTATCGCACGCAGCCGCTACGGTTGGACCATCGGTAGAGGGGGCGGCGGCGGCGATCTGGTCCTGCCACCGGATTTCGTCGGTAAGATAGCCGTTCATTGATCGGCAAGAAGCTCTCCCACTTCCAGATTACGGCAAAGCTGGGCAAGGGCGGGATGGGGGTCGTCTACCGCGCCCAGGATCTCGAGCTGAAGCGAGAGGTCGCGCTCAAGGTCTTGCCATCGGAGGCCGCGCGGTCTCCCGATCGAATCGCACGCTTCCGACGCGAAGCCGAGGCCGTTGCGGCTCTCAACCATCCGAACATCGTCACGATCTACTCGATCGACGAGGGTCATGCGGAGGAATCCGGGCCGGCGGTCCCCTTCCTGACCATGGAGTTGGTAGACGGACAAACGCTCGACCGCATGATCCCCGCCGGCGGCATGTCGCTCGCCGAGTTCTTCGACGTCGCGGTGCCGCTCGTCGACGCGCTTGCCACCGCCCACGCCAACGGCATCGTCCACCGCGACATCAAGCCGGCGAACGTCATGTTCACCGACCAGGGCCGGGTCAAGGTGCTGGACTTCGGCCTCGCCAAACTTCTGACCGAAGTCGGAGGAGCGCCGGAGGCGGCAACCCTCACCGACTGGCGTACCGCGCACATGGCTTTTCTGGGCACACCGGCCTATGCCTCGCCCGAGCAGGCCGAGGGTCGGGGCTCCGAGCCCAGATCGGACATCTTCTCGGCCGGCGCCGTTTTCTACCAGATGCTCACGGCAACCGGTCCGTTCGCGGCCGACACGGCGGCAAAAACACTCGCCCGCCTGATCCAAGATACTCCGGAGGCGATCTCGGCGTTGCGTCCGGATCTCCCGGCAAGGCTCGGAGCCATCGTCGAGCGCTGCCTGGAGAAGGAGCCCGGCAAGCGCTACGCATCCAGCGACGAGCTCCTCGAAGACCTCCGGAGCTGCCGCCGAGAGACCCTGCACGCGGAGTCCGGCGTCCGCGCCTTGCTCAAACCCAGGGTGCTCGCGAGCCTCCTGCTTCCCGTTCTGGTCGTACTGGCCGGCGGCCTGTGGTGGGCGCAGCGAGCGTCGCGAGCGACTCATGTCTATCGCGACGTGGTTCCGAAGGTCGAAGCGCTTCTCGCGGAGCAGCGGTTCTACGAGGCGTTCGCCGAAGCGCGCAATGCGTCTCAGATCCTGCCAGGCGACACACGCATCGAGGAGCTGATCGACGCCTCTTCGATGCCCATCGACGCGGAGGTGATTCCAGCCGGAGCAAATGTCGAGTTCAAGCCCTACCGGGATCCGATGGCGGAGTGGACGCCGCTCGGGAGCGCGCCGTTGGCCGACGCACGGGTCCCCGCGGGCGAGATTCGGTTTCAAGTGACCAAGGATGGCTACGCCCCGGCGATCGGCAGCCTGACCTCGTGGATCCAGGATCTGCGAGTGGAGCTGGTTCCCGCAGAGCAAGCCCCCGCGGACATGGTCTTCGTGCCAGAGGGGATCTACCCGGAGGGCTCGCAGCCCGTCATCGTGCCTCCGTTCTTTATCGATCGCCATGAGGTCACCAACGCGCAGTTTCATCGGTTCATCGAAGCCGGAGGCTACCGGGACGAGAGCCTCTGGAAGGTGCCGTTCAGCGACGACGGCGTAGAGCTCAGCCGCGAAGAAGCGCTGGCCCGGCTGACCGACTCGACTGGGCGCCCCGCGCCCGCCGGCTGGAGCCTGGGGAGCTTCCCCGAGGGTGCGGGCGACCTTCCGGTTTCCGGCGTGAGCTGGTACGAAGCGGCCGCGTATTGCGAGTCGCTCGGCAAGCAGCTCCCGACCGTTTACCACTGGCGCCGCGCTGCCAGAGTCGGCCCGTATTCCGACATCCTGGCGTTCAGTAACTTCGAAGCGGACGGACCGGCACCGGTTGGCTCGCACCAGGGCCTGGGGCCCTTCGGGACCTATGACATGGCGGGCAATGTCCAGGAGTGGTGCTGGAACGCCAGTGGGCATGAACGGTACCTACTCGGTGGAGCCTGGAACCAGCCGGAGTACCTTTTCGTGGCGAACGAGGTCCGCCCCCCCATGGAGCGCGACGAGACTTTCGGCGTGCGCTGCATCTCTTCGACTTCACAGCCGGCAGAAGCGCTGCTCGGCGAAGTGGTGAAGCTGCGACACGACTTCGGTCAAGACACGCCCGCCAGCGACGAGGTCTACCGCGCGCTCGCCGGGCACTACGCTTACGACTCCGCGGCGATCAGCGGCAGAACCGTCGCACGCGACGAGGACAATTCACACTGGATCCGCGAGACGGTCCGCTACCCGGCAGCCTACGGCGATGAGGAGATCCTGGCCCACTTGTTTCTGCCGCGATCGAGCGCACCTCCGTATCAAACGGTCATCTATTTCCCCGGCGGGGGCGCCCTGAGGCTGACCTCGAGCCGGAACATCGCCGAGCTCGCGTTCGTCGACTTCGTGCCTCGAAGTGGGCGGGCCCTCGTCTATCCTGTCTACAAGGGCACTCACGAACGGGGAGGAGGAGGCGTCGAGCCGACCGGAACCGCAGCCCTCAGGGACCGCACCGTGCACTGGGCAAAGGACCTCAGCCGCACGATCGATTATCTCGAGGGCCGCGACGATCTCGACACCGACCGGCTGGCCTTCGTCGGTCTCAGCATGGGAGCGATCTACGGGCCCCTCCTCGGCGCAGTAGAAGACCGCTTCGATGCTCTCATCTGGATCGGGGGAGGCCTCTGGCCGGGGATCCTTGAGCGCCTGCCGGAGGCCAACCCGCTCAACTTCGCACCCCGGGTCTCGACTCCGACCCTGATGATCTCCGGACGCTACGACTACGTCCGCAAGATCGACACCGAGCAGATGCCGATCTTCGACCTGCTGGCTACACCTGCCGAGCACAAACGCTTCGCGATCCTGGAAGGCGGGCACGTACCGCCCTGGAACGACGTGATTCGCGAGAGTCTGGATTGGCTCGATCGATACCTGGGTCCGGTCGAATGAATCACCTCGCAACCTGGTCGAAGGACTCCGGCGGAAGCGCATCCGAATCCGCCTGGACCGGTGGTATCGACCTCGTCTACGCCGAGGGCTCGAGCCTACAGACCAACATCGATCTCAATCGCACCTACACGACCGATGAGTTCGGCCGGCCGATGGCCTCACCGGTACGGCCGGATCCGACGACCAATGTGTCTCTGACACGACAGTCGATCGGTGAGTCCGAGTATCAGGCCATCACATTCAAGGTGAACCGGCGTTTCACAGGCAGGTACCAGATGCAGGCCCACTACACCCTCGCCGACGACAAGGACACCGACTCCAATGAGAGAAGCGCGACCAGTTCGACAGCTTCCTTCGGCGGCGCCGACCGCTCGCTCTGGAACCCACGCTACGACTGGGGTCACTCCGAGAAGGACATCGAGAACCGTTTGGTCATCAGCGGTGTCTATCTCCTGCCCTGGGACTTCAAGATCTCGGGTATCGTCGAGCATGGTTCCGGTGTTCCGTACAACCCCACCGACCGCGGTGTGGATTTTGCGTACTGCGGCTTCACATCGCTCGGCTTCGACTGCGTCGATGCCCGCCCGGTAGACGCCAATGGCAACGTCCTCCAACGCAACTCGTTTCGCAACGAGTCGGTGCAACGCATGGACCTGAGGCTGTCCAAGTTCTTCGAGTTCGGCAACGACAAGAGCGTCGACGTCTTCCTCGAGGTCTTCAACCTCTTCGACGACCAGGCTTTCGTGGTCTGCAACAGTTTCAGCTGCGACCGGCGCCGCGATCCCGAGAATGCCCAGTTTGGCTTGGCCTCAGGCCGCTTGACCCAGCCCCAGATCTACCAGATTGGAGGTCGATTCACCTTCTGACCCGGCGCCACGGCCTGGACGACGACGGACCAGGTTCCGGCCGGTACCCCCAGAAGGTCGGGTCAGCCACCTGCCACCCGGAGCTCGTCCTCCCCCTTGCTCCCACCACCGAGAGGTAGGCACGGCCGTCCGCCCTGCCGGGGCGCGAGCTATACTCGAGACGGTCGCCAGGTCGTTGCGTCGACCGAGCCGTCCGGATCATGTCCATCGTCTCCAAGCGCGTCCGCTACGCTCTTCACGGTCTCGCCTTTCTAGCGAGGCACGACGAGTCGGAGGATCCTGTTCCGTTCGAGATGATCCTCGCCTACCTGCGGGCATATTCGCAGCGTTTGACGCTCTCTCCCAGCTACATCGCGAAAGTTTTCCAGGATGTCTCGAGAGCCGGCCTCACCGTTGCCGTTCCGGGACCGCACGGCGGCTACCGGTTGGCCGCACCCGCGGAGAAGCTGTCCCTGATCAAGGTGGTCGAGGCTCTGGACGGACCTCTGGGGTCGGAATGCTGTCTGCTCTCGGTGGGCAACTGCACCCAGCAAGGACGGTGTGGCGTGCGCCTCCTCGTTCAGCAGGCGGAGAGCGCCTACTACGATTTCTTCGCCGGAGAAACCGTGGCTTCTCTGTCGAAAAAGATGACATTCCCCGATCTGGATCGGCCGGTTGGAGAAAACCCTCCGCCGATCCAAATCGGTGAATCAGGCCCTTCAAACAGTTGAACTAAGCGGCGCGATCCCAGTCGCGGTCAGGGGCTCTTCGAGGTCCATCAGGTTCCGGCGACGCCTCGAATCTGGCACGAGGATTGCGGAAAGGCTGTGCGTCTGCTTGATTTACGATATTAACTATCGATAATATCCCCGTTCTTGGAGATCGGTCGGTTGTCGAGACCTGCAAGACAGGAAAGAGGTCGGTTGTTGGATACCCTCGGGTGCCAGGAGCTTTGTTGCGTCCTGGTGCTGGGAGTGGCGGTGGCCACTCTGGCGGGCTGTGAGCGTCCCGAGAGCGAGAGCGTTGCGGTTGGAGTCCTGGCCCTGGCCAACCTTCCGCCGCTGCCGCCCGTTGGCAGTGAAGGCGTCTTCGCCGACGTGACCCTGGCTGCCGGGATCACCGCTGAGCATCATCTGCCCGGTGATGACTTCGTCAACATCGTCGACTCGCTGGGTTCGGGGGCGGCGTTCGCCGATCTCGACGGTGACGACTGGCTCGACCTGATCGTGGTCGGAGGCCCGAGCCTGCCGGGTGAGGCCGACTGGCCGCCAGATCACAGCGGCGTCCGTGTGTTTCGCAATCTGCGCGACGGCCGGTTCGCGGATGTGACCACCGACTCGGGCATCGCCGCGAATGAGACCGCCATCGCGGTCGCCGTTGCGGACATCGACGGGGACGGAGATCGCGACGTCTATCTCGTAGACCGTGGTCCGAATCGGCTCTACCGCAACCGCGGAGACGCCACCTTCGAGATAGCCACCGACGAGGCCGGTCTGGGGCATCCGGGATTCGGAGTCAGTGCGGTTTTCTTCGATATGGACGGCGACTACGATCTCGATCTCTATCTGGGCAACTACCTGGAGTTTGACGAGAGGCAGAGCGCATTCTTCGCGCCCGACGGATTTCCCGGCCCGCTCAGCTATGAGGCGCAACCCGATGTGCTCTACGAGAATCTCGGGAACGGCCGGTTCGTGGACGTATCGGAACCGGCCGGCATAGCGGATCTTCGCGGCCGCACGATGAGCGTAGCGGCCCTCGACTTCGATAACGACACCGACACCGATCTGTTCGTTGCCAGCGACGCGACCGAGAACTATCTGCTGCTCAACGACGGTAGTGGCAGATTCGACGAGGCGGGCTTCGAGGCTGGCGTCGCGATGGGCGAGAACGGGGAGCAAACCGGCGCCATGGCGGTGGCGGTGGGCGACGTGGACGGAGACGGCCAGCTCGATTTGGCCGTCTCGGACACCGCCTACGGTGCCCTCTATCGCAGAGTCGGAGACGCGCTGTTTGCCGACGACGTGATGCTTTCAGGCTTGGCTCCGCTGTGTGGTCAGTACGTGAGTTGGGGCCAGAACCTCCTCGACTATGACAATGACGGCGACCTCGACCTATTTGTCGTCAACGGTGATCTGCATCACGTCGTGGGTTGGGAGGACATGCTGCTGCGCAACGACGGCGGAGCCCGGTTTCGCGATGCTTCTCTGGAGGGCGGCTTCTACTTCGAAGGTCGCGAGGTGGGCCGCAGCTCGATCGTGGGCGACTACGACAACGATGGTGATCTCGACCTGTTTGTTACCGCCGTCAACGGTCGCCACTTTCTGCTCAGGAACGACTCGCCGCCTGGGCCCTCGTGGATCAGCGTGGATCTGTCCGGCGATCGTGTGCGGGACCCGTTCGGTGCTCGAATCGAGATCCAGGCCGGTGATCGAGCCTGGGCTTCCGAATACCGGTTCAATTCGGCCTACCTCGGCCAGAGCGACTCGAGGGTCCACTTTGGTCTCGGCGAAGGTGTCGATGTCGTCGACCGGCTGAGGGTGATCTGGCCGGACGGTACGGAGGTCGAGCTCACCCGTGTCGAGACCGGGCGCACGCATCGCATCGAGCGAGGAGCCGCCTAGCCGTGCGTGCTCGAACTCGAGAGTTGCTCGTTTCGGGTTGCGCCCTGCTCGGGCTGCTCACCGTTTTCGGTATTGGCTGCGTCGAGCAACCGGTGTCGGGAGAGCTGCCGGAGGCTCTCGCGGTGGTCGTGACAGAGCTACCGGCCGGCGCCTCGCCCGAGGCTTTGAACTCGGATCCAGCTCCGGACTCGCGCTACCCTGAAGGAAGCCGGATCGCACTGATAGTCGAAGGACAGCCGGGAACCGGCCGCATTCTCTCAGGAGGGTTCGTTGCCGCCGGCGCGCCGGACGTTTCCTCCTCGGGCGACGCGGTGCTATTCACGGCGCGGCGCTCGGCGGCGGACCCGTGGACGATCTATCGCAGTGATCTCCAGCGCCGCAGCCGCCCTCAAGCGATCACCCAACTGGACACGGATTGCACGGATCCGGCCTTCTTGGCCGGTGGCCGGGCCGTGTTCAGTTGCCTTGCACCGGTTCCCGGAAGAGAGCAGGAAGGAGACAAGACCTGGGCGCTCCATACGGCTCGGCTGGACGGATCGCACTTCGAGCGGATCACCTACGGGCTACTTGCCGCCTCCGGGCCCACGCAGCTTCCGGACGGGAGAGTCCTCTTCTCCATGTGGCAAGAAGCTGGAGCGGGCCGCTCGCAAAGTTCGACCGCGCTATTCACGGTCAATGCGGACGGGACCCTTCTCCAGTCGTTCTCCGGTCATCATGGAGGGCCGGTTCTCAAACAACGCCCGCGCTTGGCTGACCAGGGCCGCGTCGTGTTTCTCGGCGCAGAACCGCCAGCCTACGAGCCGTTGTTGCTCGGAGTCGAAATGGCGCGCCCCCAGAGTCCGATGGAATCGTATGACCCTCCTGTGACTCCGCTGAGCGCCGAGCCTCTCGGTGGTGGAGAAATGCTGCTCGTCGGAAGGGACGAGCGTGTTGGGGCGCCCGGGAGCTCAGGGCTGTACCGATGGCGGCCAGGTGATTCGCCGATTGCGATTCGTGGACACGAGAAGTGGGACGTTGTCGAGGCCGTCCCTCGTCGACCGGCTCCCGAGCCTAAGGACCGACCGTCGGCGGTGGTCCGCACTCGCCTCACAGGAATCTTGCTCTGCTACGACGCGCAGCGATCCGACGGCGTCGTCGGGCCTTCCGACTCCAGTTCGCCGGCGCGTCGAGTGGTTCTGGAAACCCTGAATGGCGGGGCCCGTTCGTCGGCGATGGTATTGGGTGTGGACAACCTCGACGATGACGGCTCCTTTCACCTCGAAGTGCCTGCCGATCGTCCTCTACGAGTGCGCACTCTCGACGAGGCCGGCGCTGAGGTAGCGACCTCGGGTTGGTTCTGGCTGCGCCCGGGAGAGGTTCGGTCCTGCTTCGGTTGCCATGAAAGCCGCGAGGTGGCTCCGGTCAACCGGCCGATTGCGGCTCTCGCGCACGGCCCCTCACGGCTCGGCGTTCTCGGGGAGGCCGGCTCGCGATGAACCGTCTCGGCGACGCCAGGAGCGCCGTCCGTCTCTACGCGTCGGTCGGGATCTCGCTGGTCGTGCTCGCGTCCTTCGGTGGACTCGGAATCCTGTCGCTGTATGGCGCTCACTACCGTCAGGTGACGGGAAGAGACGAACGGCCGGAGGTGGGGTGCTTCTACTGTCACCGGCGGGTCCAAGAGCCGAGTCGCCGTGGCGACCCGGGCGAGCCTGTGAGGTATCCGTCGCCCGCAGGGATCGCCGTTTCGGCCGATGGAGCGACACTCTGGGTCGCGGCCGAGGGTACCGATCGACTGCTCGAAATAGATCTCGAAAGCCGGACAGTTACTCGCGCCATCGTCATTCCAGGCGGCCCCTTTGGAGTAGCTCGGTCTGCTGGGGGCGATCGGCTGGCCGTCACGGCTCGCGCCGCTGACCGGGTTGCGATCGTCGATACCACGGAGTTTCGGGTACTCCGGTGGGTGGCGGCTGGAAGAGAGCCCTTGGGAGTCGAAGTGGCCGCCGGCGGGAGCGAGGTCTTCGTGGCCAACGGCGGTTCCAACGACGTGCTCCTGGCCTCGGTGACGTCTGAGACCGAGCGCCACCGTCTGGGAGCGGGAATGGAGCCGTACGCGATCGATCTGGCCGCCGAAACGGGCCTTCTGGCGGTCGCCAACCGGCGCGTACGGCCTCGGCCCGAGCCGGCTCTGCCGGAGTCGGAGCTGACCGTGATCGATACGGTCTCAGGGCGAGTGCAAGCCCGGCATGCTCTTCGTAGCGCTCATCTCGCCGAGGGAGTGGCGATCTCGGCCGATGGGTCCTTTGTCCTGGTGCCGGTGGTCAGAGCCCGGAACTACCTACCCACCACTCAGGTGGCGCGGGGAGGACTGATGAATAGTGCTCTAGCCTTCGTCGAGACCCACTCCGGAGGCCGGGTTGTCCAATTCCCACTCGACGAAGTGAACGCCTACTACGCCGATCCGGCCGGAGTCGCTTTGAGCTCCGATAACCGACGGGCGTACGTCGCTCACGCAGGAGCCAGTGTGGTGTCGGTGGTCGACCTTTCGGTTTTGAGAAAGATGGTCTCGAGCTTGGACGCTGCGGCGTTGGACGAGCTCGGCGACGACCTCGGCGCGGCGGCCGGCTATGTGCTGGCGAGGATTCCGACTTCCCACGGTCCGAGCGCGCTTACGCTGTCGGCCGACGGCCGCAGGCTCTTCGTAGCCGAGCGTCTCGCCGACACGATCGCCGTCATCGATACCGACGAGCTGGAGGTGATCGGGCGCATCGACCTGGGCGGGCCGGGAGAGCTGACCGCGGTACGGCGTGGCGAGCGAGTGTTTCACGACGCTTCGGCGAGCTTTCAGGGGCAGTTTTCATGCCGCTCCTGCCATCCCGACGGGCACACTGACGGCCTCAACTGGGATTTCGAGATCGACGGCGTCGGACGCAATCGGCTGGACACCCGGTCGCTGCGTGGCATTCGCGATACCGCGCCGTTCAAGTGGAACGGCAAGAATCCCGACCTGGCCACGCAGTGTGGTCCTCGCTTCGCGCGGGTGTTGACGCGTTCCGAGCCCTTCAGCCCGCAGCGACTCGAGGACCTCGTGACCTATATCGAGTCGCTTCGGCTGTCGGCCAAGGCCGGCCCCGATGCTCGGGCGCCGGCCATTGCCCGCGGTCGGCAGCTCTTTTTTCGGAGCACCACGATCTCTGGAGAGACGATTCCCGTTCGCCAGCGTTGTGACACCTGTCATCGCCCACCGCTGTTTACCGATCGGTTGATGACCGACGTGGGCACCGGCGGGGTGTTCGACACGCCTCACCTGCTCGATATCGGGCTGTCACCGCCCTATCTGCACGATGGTCGCGCACAGACGCTCGAGGAGATCTGGACCGTCCACAGCCCGGAGGACACGCATGGAGCAACGAACGACATGAGCAAGGCGGAGCTCAACGACCTCGTGGTCTTCTTGAAGAGTCTGTAGTCATGCGCGAATTCCCTCTCAGCTCAACTCTGCTGTTCGTTTCGATGGCGATTGCGATACCGGTTGCTGCCGAAGCAGCCAGCGACCCTTTCTTCAGCCGCTGGGAGACGTTCGGAGAGGCCGACGGGCTGCCGTCCGAAAAAGTGACCGCCGTGGCAATCGACGGGAATCGGATCTGGGTGGGTACCGATGCCGGACTGGCCCTGCTGGAGAACGGGCGAATCGAGGTGACCGGCGTCGAAGACGGCCTGCCGTTCCCGGTAGTTTCGGCTCTGGCCGTCGATCGGACGACCGGTGATCTGTGGATCGGCACGCAAGGCGGCCTCGCCCGGCTCAGCGCCGGCCGGATAGATCGCTTTACCCAACTCGACAGCGGGCTTGCGAACGACGTCGTCTACGGCGTTGCTGCCCGGGACGGAGTGGTGTGGGTGGCGACCGCCGCGGGCCTCAACAGCTATTCCGCGGCCACCGACAGCTGGGAGATCTTCGATGTTTCGAACACGCTCATGCACGAGCCCTGGTGCTATGCGGTGACCTTCGGCGGCGAAGACGTCTACGTAGCGGTCTGGGGCGGCGGAGTCATCGTGCGCGAGCACGACACGGGTCGATTCCGTGAGCACCGTGATCCGGATGGAGAAATGGAGATCGATCTGTTCCCTGATGACGGACTAGTGCACGACGTGACGTCATCGATTGCCTGGAAAGACGGAGTGATGTGGGCCGGAACATACTTCGGCTTGAGCCGATACGAAGGTCGGCGATGGAAATCCTTCAGCCGGCACGACAGCGGCCTCGCGAGTGACTTCATCAACTTCGTCCAGACCGGCGACGATGAAGTCTGGATCGCGACCGACCGCGGTCTCAGCCGATTCGACTCGATCGACTGGCACACCTGGACACGAAGAGATGCCGGCGCCTTTGAGCTCGAGGTCACGAAAGCGGACGGGACGGAAGAAACAGTCACAGTGGCGGGAGGTCCCGCGAGTAACTACATCCTCGGTCTGGCCGTGGATGGCAGGGACATATGGCTGGCCACGGCGGCCGGCTTGACCCATGGGGTCGGGCACCGGGCTGAACGCCGGAGTGCTGCCCCGCAATCTGAACACAAGACAGGAGCACCACAATGAGTCAACTGACCCTGGAGCGAGAACGGATTGACACCGCGGCCGGCACTTCCCTGAGCATCGATGCCATGGCCGAGCTCGATGCGATGGGGCTCGGCCCGTCACACGGTCTCGAGTCGGCGAACAGGGCGGGAATTGATCCGGTGGCGGAGCGCCGGCTCTATCCCAAGAGGGCGATTACCTCGCTCGAGGTTCTGAACGAGGCCTACGACTACGCTCTGCCCTCTTCGTTCAGTCGCGGCATGCGCGTGGAGTTGGGTGAGGCTGCGATCCTCTATCTGTCGGGTACGGCCAGCATCGACGAAGACGGCCGGACGCTCTATAGCGGCGACTTCGAGGCCCAGTGTCTTCGGACGTTTCGCAACCTGACATCGCTATTGGCCTCCGAGTCCGCGAGCTGGCACGATGTCGTGCGCACGACCTGCTATCTCAGGGATATCGAGCGCGACTACGACACCTTCAATCGAGTGCGCACCCTGTTCATGACGGCGCTCGGGCTGGATCCTGTGCCGGCGAGCACCGGAATCCAAGCGCGGCTGTGCCGGTCGGATCTGCTGGTCGAGATCGAGGCCATCGCCATCGTGCCGCGCGACGCAGGCGACTGATGAGCGGACGGTCGTATCTGCTCCTGGTTCTGGCGCTGCTGATGGCCTGGCCGCCGGTGCTGGCGGCGGCCGGCGAGAATGTCTCACCAGAGCCGGCGGCGGACCGGTCGACGCCGGAGAAAGACGCGCCCGGCCGGGCCGGATACGGGAAAACGCCCGAGCGACTGAAGCCGTACAGCAGGAGCGCCGAGCCCTACCGCAGCTTCTATCTCGAGCCACTGCGTTTCTTCGGCCCGGGAAGGGACGTTGCGGAACCGGTGGGGTCGGAATCCGTTCGCATCGGTCTGATCGCCCCGCTCGAAGAGGGAATCGATGCCGGCTTGGGACGCAACCTTCGCGATGGAGTCGCGCTGGCGGTTTCGGAGGCCAACGCCTCCGGTGGCTATCGTGGCCTCCCCTTCGAGGTCATCGAGCGCAACGATCAGGCGATCTGGGGCAGCTCCAGCAATACTCTCGTCGACCTCGCGTACCTGGAGCGAGTCTGGGCGGTGATCGGCTCGGTCGATTCCAACAGCACTCACGTGGCCCTGCGTGCGGCGCTCAAGGCCGAAGTCATGATCGTGAATGTCGGCAGCACCGATCCGACCGTGACCGAGACCGGAATCCCCTGGCTGGTGCGCTGTACACCGGACGACCGCCAGACCGGGTATCTGCTGGCTTTGCATCTCTTCGAGGATCTCGGCTTCTCACGGGTGGCCGTCCTCCGTTCCACGGATCGCTATGGCCGTTTCGGCGTCGCCGAGTTCCGGGACGCGGCGCGACGCCTCGGTCGGCCGTTGCCGCTGGAGATTCTTTTCGAGTCGGTCCAGCGCGATTTCGCTGCCGAGCTCGAGCGCATCGAGGCGGCGGACATCGACGCCGTCGTCCTTTGGACGAAGGCGGAGCCGGCGGCTCTGATCGTCCGTCAGATGCGCGCTCGGGGGATGCGCCAGCTGGTCGCGGGCCCTGATCGCTTGGCGTCGCCGGGCTTTCTCGAGCTGGCGGGAGAGTCGGCGGAAGGCGTGATCGCGACCCGCTGGATCGATCCGGAGCGGCAAGACGCCGCGTGGATCGATTTCGAGCGGCGCTTCTCGGAGCGCTTCACCCGCCCGCCCGACGCCTTTTCGGCGTATGGCTACGACGCCGCCAACTTGGTGATCGATGCGGTCCGCGCGGCCGGTCTCAACAGGCTCCGTATTCGCGATCGACTGATGGGCATCAGGTCCGTGACCGGCGTGGCCGGCACGATCGTCTTCGACGAGACCTCGAATAACATCGTCCAGCCGTACCTGGTCAGTGTCAAAGGAGGCCGGTTTGCGCCTCTCTAAACGGCGGATAGCGGGAGTACTGGTGACCGGAAGCCTGGTCTGGGCTCCGGTGGCTCGTGGGGCGTCGAGTGCTCTGCGGATCGGACTGTTGAGCCAGTCCAGCGGCTCGGGAGCCGAAGTTCTCGTCGGCGCGGAGCGCGCGATCGCCGAGGCCAACGAGGCCGGGGGCGTCGGGGGGCGCCCGGTCGAGTTAGTGGTCCTACCGCGGTCACGCCCTTGGCTCGGAGTCGCCGGACCAACGGCCCGCTTGGTCGCCGAGCAGACACCGGCGGCTTTGATCGGGCCTCTTGACGGCTCGGCTGCGCATGTGGGCGCCCAGATCGCGACCAGGACGCAAACACCCTTGCTCACGCTTGCCTCCGAAAAGAGCCTGACCGAGGCCTTCAGCCCATGGGTGTTTCAGGGCGTGCCGAATGACGCCCGGCAGGCGCGCAGGCTCCTGCTCGATGCGCTCTCCGAGCCTCGTGGAAAGCAAGCCGCGATCGTGGTGCCCGCTGGACGGACCGGCACGGAGCGGCGGGCCGCACTCGAAACCGTCTGCCGAGATCTCGGTCTGCGATACGAGACCCTGACCGGCCGTGACTCCGTGCTTCGTTCATCGACCGACGTCCTGCTTCTGTGGCTCGAGCCCGATGACGCATCCAACTGGGTGGCCCGGCAGGCCAGGGAACGGCTGCCGGATCGGATCCTGGTGCCGCACTGGCTGGCCGACGAGGTCTTTCTAGAAGCCCTACCGCCCTGGGTCACCGGATTGTCGGGGCCGCAGCTGCGACCGGCCGCTGGCGCCAGCACGACCAGCGCGCTGGCCTACGACCTAACGAGTCTGGCGATAGCCGCCCTGCGACGAGCCGGCCCCGACCGGCTGCGAGTCCCTGAGTTTCTGGCCAACGCCGAGCCATACTCGGGGCTCTCTGGCACCTTCTCTTTCGATCGGCGGGGCGCCCGGGTTGGCACCTACCCGGTGGTTGCCGTGGAACGGGCGAACACTGCCAGGAGAACACACAGATGAGCGCTTTCGCCGACAGCCTACCGGAGCTCAGCGTTCTGAGACGCTGCTGGCCCGACTACAGAGAAACCTCCAAGACTCATCGGTTCATGGTGCACGGCGTCGAGCTCGGACGACCGCGGCCGGTGATCATCGCGGGCCCGTGCGCCGTCGAGAGCTTCGAGCAGACCCTGGCCACGGGTCAAGCCGTTAGACAAGCGGGTGGAGAGTTGCTGCGCGGCGGAGTCTTCAAGCCGCGCTCGAGTCCCCATTCGTTCCAAGGGCTGGGCGCCGAAGGGCTCGAGATCCTGGCGGAGGTCCGGCGCCAGACCGGCCTGGGGGTCGTGACCGAGGTCATGGATCCGGGGCTGGTCGAACTGGCAAGCGAGTTCGCCGACATGATCCAGATCGGTTCGCGATCGATGCAGAGCTTCCCGCTTCTTCGAGAGGTTGGGAAGACGCGAACTCCGGTCCTGCTGAAGCGCGGCTGGAGCGCCACACTCGAGGAGTGGCTCTGCGCCGCCGAGTACATCGCCTCGGAGGGTAACCGGAACATTGCCCTGTGCGAACGCGGCATCCGGACATCGTGCCAGTCCCCCTACGCCCGCAATCTGCTCGATCTGAATGTCATCGAGCCGACACGGGAAGCAACTCCGCTGCCTCTGATCGTCGATCCTTCGCACTCGACGGGTCGATGGCAATGGGTCGAAGCGATGAGCCGTGGGGCCCTGGCCGTGGGCGCCCATGGTCTGCTGGTCGAGGCACTCGGCCCAGGAATCGATCGCGAGGGACTGCGCTGCGACGCGGAGCAGGGTGTACCCCCAGAGGTGCTCGCGCGGATCGTCAAGGCCGCGGCCACGTTCGGGGAACCGATGCTCGCGTAGGACAAGACGGAGACACCATGTCCTCCGCCTAGTCTTCGACAACCGTCAAGACCACGTTGGCGGGCACCTCGAGTACGACCGTCTGTTTGCCGTCCGGCCAGACGAGCTCGAGGCGATCGATGCGCTCCGCCGCACCGAGGCCGAAATGGAGACGTTGATCGTCGACCGACACATAGGAACCGCCGATCACGCGGTGGCGAAAGAAGGTCCGCCCGCCGGCTCTGGCCTCTACGCGGATGGCGCGCGGCGCATCGACCAGGAGCCAGTTTCCTATGGGTGTCGACTCGTTCCGCAGAAGCGAGGGCGGTGCGTCTGTGTTCCAGACCGCCAGATCGACGTCGCCATCCTGGTCGATGTCTCCGGCGGCGACACCACGGCTCGATTCCCGGACGGCGAGACCCGGTCCAGCTCGCGGGCTCGCGTCGACGAACGAGCCACCGATGTTCTCGAGCAGCAGGTTGGCCTGGCGGAAACTGGCGCCGGCCGTTGCCGCTGCCCGGTCGGCCTGCGGGTAGATATGGCCGTTGGCCACGAAAAGATCGAGGTCACCATCGTGGTCGAAGTCGATCAGCTCCGGTCCCCACGACAGGAAGTCGTAGGTTGGCTGCGCGATCCCGAGTTCCACTGATGCGTCCTCGAACAGAAAGTCCCCCAGATTGCGATAGAAGGTCGACTGATCCTTGGCGAAATTGGTGACTAGCAGATCGACCCGGCCATCGTTGTCGAGGTCGCCGGTCGCCAGCCCCATTCCTGCCTGGGCGTTGCCCTGGGAATCGAGCGCCGCTCCGCTCCAAAGTCCGACCTCCTCGAAGTGGCCGGCGTCGTTGCGATAGACGTAGTTTGGGTTCGAGTCGTTGGCGGCATAGAGATCCAGATCCAGGTCGCCGTCGAGATCGAGTGCCGCGATCGCGAACGTGTAGAAGAAGCCGGCGTCCTCCAGACTCGCCCCGGCCGTGGCCTCTGTGAAAGCGACCGGGTCTCGTCTGGAGCCACCCTGCTCTCCCACGTTCTCGAAGTACCGGTTCGCCAACCCCTCGAGACCGAACGGGCCGAGCATGACCTTCATTCCCTCCCACTCGAGCTTGGGCACGGCCTCGAGGACATCGTCGAGCGTGCAATCGACGTAGCCGCCGACGAAGAGATCGGCGTCGGCGTCTCCGTCGGCGTCAAAGAGTACTGCCGCCGCCGACCAGCCGTCGATGCCCGGCGCGTCGTCGACCGCCTCGAATCTGCCGTCACCACGATTGCGGTAGAGAACGTCGATGCCGAAGTTGCTGACGAACAGGTCTGCCCAGCCGTCGCTGTTTACGTCTCCGACTGCGACCCCGGTGCTCCAGCCGATGTCTCCGACACCGGCCCGCGCGGTCACGTCCTCGAAAACGCCGTCGCCACGATTGCGGTAGAGGCGATTTGGCCCACGCTCGGCGACCGCGGCGGGACTCGAGCCAGCCAGGCGCCAGCCGTTGCCCACGTAGAGGTCAAGGTCACCGTCGGCATCGTAGTCAAAGAGCGCGAGCCCGCCGCCGCCGGACTCGAGAAGGTGCGGTTTTCCAATCCCCCCGCACCAGGTCGGTGCTTCGAGGCCGGACTCGGCGCTTGTGTCAGCGAAGCGCAGGCGCGACGTCTCCTGGCCACCTGAGGCCGCGCTCACGAGGGCTCCGGTTGTCAGCGCGACCAAGGCCAGTAGAAGCCGGCGCGGCCGTTCGATCAATCCTCGGCCAAGAGCTTCTCAACGGCCGTGTCGAACTCTTCCCAGGCCGCCCGCCGGCCATCTTCGGTGGTCGCTTGACGCATCGACGCCGAAGCCCCGAGCAACTTCTTCTTGGCCTTGCGGGTCACCACCACGAAGCCGAGTTCGTATTTGCCGGTTTCGCCTTCGTCGGCGTTGTGGTGGTGGCCGCCCTCGATCAAGCGCTTGCGAATTCCAGCCATCGCGTTGTCGCCTTCGGTGGCGAAGAGCGCCATCTCTGCGGCGCAGCGCTCGAACTCACCTCGGGCCATCGAACGCTTGGCGCCACGATAATGGTCGTCGAGAATCGCTCGGACGAACTGGTCCTCGGCTTGGCGTACCGCGAGAATAGAGTCGGCAAGGGCGTCGTAGGCGCCAACCAAGCTGGTCGGACTCTTCTGGGCGGCGAGCGGCAGTGCAAGCAGTGTCATGCACAGCCCCATCAGGATCTTCTTTGGCATGTCGGTCTCCTTTCCGTCTGGGTCTAGCCTGCAAACTAGACCAGGTGCACGACTTTGGCTCCACCCGAAAGGGTGGTCGCAGACTGCTTTGGGCAGCCGGGCCGTCGCGCACGGTGGCTGCGGCCGAGCGATTGGCAGCGGTCGACGAGACTTGAAGACAGCGTAGTCACCCGGGCTGAGAGCCTCACCCGAGTCCGGCAAGACCTTCGGCGGCCTCGTGCATTTCTTCCAGCTCGTAGCTGTAAAGCAGAGAGCGAATGGTCAGTCGCGGCGCGAGAGCAACTCCTTCGGCAAACGGCCAAATGTCGATCGTTTCCCAAGGGCAGTGGCGCGCACACAACTTGCAGCCGATACAGCGATCCAGATCGACCTCCACTAGTTTCAGGAGGTCGGAAAACTGCGGGCCCGGGACAACCTCGATGCAGTCTACCGGACAAAACGCGATACAGACCTCGCAACCACTGCATCCGGTCTGATCCACCACCGCGATCTCGTTGGGGGCCCGAGGCCGCGGTGGTTTGTCGACCTCGACCCTTTTCTCGTGTGTCTGATGGTCGGTCATGCCGCTGTTCCCCATGCCGCCAGGCTACGGGATCGTCGGCGAGTCGTCCCCTGCGGCTGCGGGCCGGTAGGGAAAGCCCTCCATGTCGGCGCCGTGACAGCTCAGATAGCAGCGACGCTGGCGGGTCGACGTGTTGATCCACCATTCAGGGAGCGCGCGGCCGCCGAAGGGAGTGATGTCCGGCGAGAAGTTGACCAGATGGGTCTTGAAGCCGGCCGGTGGTGAGGTGAAGATCGTGCCGTTGACGTTGTACTGGGTGTTGTCCGCGGTGCGGTTCGAGTGGACGTTGAAGTGGCAGTTTTTGCACGTCGCCCGCGTGTCGTCGATGCGGTCGACCAGATGGACCTCGTGGAGGTTGTCGCGGCCATCGATCGTGTCGTAGAAGTTGGTCGACGCCGGTGGGTTGTCGTCGTCCCGACGGGCTTCGACGAGGCGTGCCGGATCATGGCAGAGGAAGCAGAGCTCGAAGTTGCTCCGGTTCCAGCTCGCTGGGCCTTGTAGATCGGTCCAGTACTCGGCGCGCCGGATGGCGGCGTTCGTCGAACCGTGAGGACCCTTGGGGGAGGCCGGCGAGTTCGACGCCGGACCGAAAGCGTCGGCAGTGGCCTCGTTGTTGTGACAGTCGGTACAGTCGATGGTGGAGGTCGTCGACAGCCCGCCCAGTAGCGCGTTGTTCAGGTTGGCCGACTGGTTCTGTCCCTGACCGGCAACAGGATGGAAGGCGCTGTTCGAAGTCTGGAAGTCGAGCCTCTTGTTGCTGGTTCCCGGCCGCGAGCTGTTGAACGTGTCTCCGTGACACTTGAAGCACAACTCGTACTGGACGAGATCTCGTTCGTTACCCGTGCCGGGCCCCACGGGATTGCCGGCCAGGTCGATTCCAGTGGCGCCGGCGAGCTTGTTGTCGGGTCGCGCCTTGTGGGGATTGTGGCAGTCGACACACTCGACCGAGCGTCCGGCGGTCTGCTCGGGGTCCGAGATCGGATGGTGGAAGATATCGGCACCGTTGGTGCCCTTCTGGAACTCGCCACGTATGTCGGTGCCGGCGGGCGAGCCATCGTGGCAGGTGAAGCACAGGTCCTCTGCATCGGCCGGGTCGCTGCCGTCGGCTGCAATGTCGTAGCGCTCGACCCAGAGCCTGGGGTAGTCCTGAGCCGGGGTCGCGTCGTCGGGCCAGCCGTGCGGCCAGTGGCAGTTCACGCAGCTACCGCGCTTCTCCGCCGTATGCGCAGGGAAGCTGGAGCCGTACTCGCCGCCGGGCCACAGCACACCGGTCGCAGCGTCGAAGTGCGAGCCGGCGACACGGTCGGCCAGCGTGTGGCACTCGAAGCAGACTTCGGTGATCGCCGCGCGCAGAATATAGCCGTCGTCGGTGCCCGAGGTGGCGGGATTGCCGCCCGGGAAGAAATGAGGCGCGTGACAGGTCATACAGCGGACGTTGGCCCCGGCGTCGAGCGGCAGCTGCAGCGGTGTCTGAAAGGTCGGATCGGCCGGAATGGGTACTCCAACCGGATGCGATCCCTGATCCGACGAGGTCACGTCGCGGACCTCGTGGCAGGTCGTACACATCTGATTGGTATCGTTTTGGACCCGCTGGTAGTGGCGACCGACACCGGTTCCGGTCCAGCCGGATCCGGCGCCGGTAAAGGGTGGAGCATTGGGATCGAAGGGCTGCTTGTCCTGCCAGTGCTGGTTGTGGCAGACGGTACACACCACCTTCTCGGCGCTGCGCTGGAAGCGGTTGGCCATGTCCGCCTCGAAGGCGATGCCGGGGTCCGGTGCCCGGAGGTCGGTGCGCACCCACAGCGTCCAGGTGTCCCCGGGGAGAAAGCTCGGCGACGCCGGCGCGTCGATGAAATCGAGGGTCAGGCCCGCGTCGAGCGGCACCGCCGCCCCCGAGGTGCCGGAGCCACTGCCGCCTTCCGAATCGGTCCAACTGAATGTCGCGATACCCGCGTCACCGCCACCGGGAGGACCGGTGACGGTGATCGTGTAGGTGCGCTCGATGCGGCCGGTGAAAGCTCCGGCCGAGCGAATGAGGCCCGCAGAGAGGTTGGTGCCGGCGGCCTCGACGTGTCCCGAAGGACCGGAGTCCCACCGATGGGAGGTGCCGCTGAGCCCCGGGAAGGCCTGATCCGTGTCGCTCAGCGGCCGGTTGGCGGCCTGGCCGGTCACGTTGTGGCACGACTGGCACAGCAGGGGGACCGTCTGCGCCTTGATGATCGAGATGCCGTCGGCGTGGTGCGGCGTGTGGCAGGCCAGGCATGGCGCGTCGGGGAGCAGCACGTCGGAGTGCGGCGGATCGACGAACTGGGCCAAGGTCTCCGGGGCCGCAGCGGCGAAGAGGATGATCGCCAGGACGACGGGCCGAGCACGTCCATTCAGGTTCGCTGTTCTCTTCATCGGTCGCGGTTCGTTCATCGGATCAGGGCATCAAGGTGGGGTCGATGATCACCGAGAGCTTCGCCCCCTGATGAAAGGAAAGTCCGCCGTCGAGGCGTACCGATACACCGGCCCGCAGAGTCAGATTGCCGGTGCCTTCGACAACAACCCCTGGGCCCACCGAGACCAGTTCGCAGGCCGCGAACTCTCGAGCGGTTGCCACGGTCTCGTTGGAGATCTGAAGAACGGCGACGCTCACAAGGCCGTCGCCATCGTTGCAGTCGTGGGAAAAACAGACACCATCGGCATCGCTGTCAAGCGTGGCGTTGTTGCCCGTACAAGGGTCACAGTCGTCGGGCACGCCGTCGCCGTCGGCGTCGAAGGTGTCGTTGAATCCAGGACACATGTCGCAGGGGTCGGGCACACCGTCGCCGTCGGCGTCGTTACCCGAGCAGACATCACAGCCGTCGGGAATGCCGTCACCGTCGATGTCCAACGTATCGTCGAAACCTAGGCAGATGTCGCAGGTGTCGGGTACGCCGTCGCGGTCGGCGTCGAGTGCGTCGTTGAAACCGGGGCAACGGTCGCAGGCGTCGGGCGCGCCGTCTCCGTCGGCGTCGAAGGCGTCATCGAATCCGGGGCACAGGTCGCAGCCGTCGGGTACGCCATCTCCGTCTGTCTCCGCCGTGTCGTTCCATCCGGCGCAGATGTCGCAACCGTCAGGTACGCCATCACCGTCGGTGTCGACCGCGTCGTTCGCTCCGGCGCAGATGTCGCAGGCATCGGGTAGGCCGTCGGCGTCTGCGTCCAGGGTGTCGTCGAACCCCGGACAGACGTCGACGGCATCCGGCACCCCGTCGTTGTCACCGTCAGGACTGGGCGCTACGATCACGGCGTCGAAGCCCTCGAGCGCGAAGGCACCCATCAGGCCGGCTATGCGTATGACCCCGCTGCCCGCCGCCGGCAGGGTGGATGCGAGCTGAGTGCCGTCGAAAGCTACGTGGACGTCGGGTGTCTGGTCGCCATCGGCATCTCCGAGCACCGCGGATCCCGCGATAGGCGCGACACTATTGGCGGTGAGGGAGCCGAGGTCGATGAGCGCGAGATCGTAGCCGGGTAGTTCGAGCGTAGCCGACACCTCCGCGTGCACCAGCGGGTCGAAGACCTGCGGCTCGACCTCGACTTCGAGCTGGACGACGGTCTCCGGGTCGACGTAGCTGTCGAGGCCGTACATCTCGATGCGGGCGGTGGTGTTGGCGGTCGTCACCAGGCGCCCCGAGGGATCGATCAGAACGTCAGTGGGAGTGGCGAGCTGGCCCGGTCCCACGCCGACGTCGTTCACGTCGCCGATCGTCACTACCGTCGCCCCCAGGCGGTCGATGACGTGGACCCAACCTTCGAAGGCGTCGGACACGAAGATCCGGCCGAGAGCGTCGGCCCAAATGCCCTGCGGCATGTTGAAGCGGCCGCTGCCCGAACCTTTTTCCCCCAGGCAGGCGACGAAGGCGCCGGCGCGGTCGAAGATCTGGATCCGGCCGTTCAGCTGGTCGGTGACCAGCACCTCGTCGGCGACGGTGTCGATGTGGATTCCAGCGGGAAACTGAAACTGCCCGTCGCCCGTGCCGCGCGCGCCGAAACCGAAGCGCTTGACGCCAGCGACGTCGTACACCTCGACCCGGTTGGCAATGCTGTCGACCACCCAGACATCGCCGGTCGCCGGGTCGACGGCGGCGTCGCCCGGCAGGCCGAACTCGCCGGCGCCTTGGCCCAGGTCGAAGAGTGCCTGCCAGTCCGAGGTGTAGGCCGTGACACGGCCGTCGACTCCGTCCCCAACGTAGATTCGGTCGCCGGCGGCCGTTACAGCGACACTCACCGGCTGGCCCAGGCCTTCGCCCACGGTCAGGAGCCTGCCGTCGGCGGCGCGCACCGCGACCTTGGCGCCTACTGCATCGGCGATATAGATGCGCCCGAGAGTGTCGACGGCGAGCCGCGTAGGAGTCTGGAACGAAGCGCGGTAGCCGCGCAACCACTCCACTGTGGGCGCCGGTAGCGCCGAGGTCCCGCCGCTCGAACAGACCGTCGCCATCGCAACCGTCGCCACCGGTCCGAACATGCCAAGCAGCAAGAGCAGCCAGATCCGTAGCGGCGGCACCGGTCGGCCGACAGCTCGAGTGTCGCTCTCACTCATCTGCAAGCTCCGGAATGAGTGGCAACCGTCACGTATCAAGGCCTCTCAATTCGCTTTTCAAGGCCGAAACGGCACATCCCGTGCGCGTTCTCTTCGAGAATCTTCCACTCGCTTCCCTCCCGAACGAGCTCGAGCGTCTTGTCGACGGAGTCCGAGCAGAGACTGGAGCGATAGGCCTGGCAAAACGAGACGCGAACCCGGTCGCGGCTCGATTCGGTGATCGATAACGACTCGATATCGACTTCGATCCAGGCTGGAGCCAACAATCGTTGCCGACGAAGCCTTTGCCAAGCGTCGCGCTTCGCGCCACTCGCGGGTCGGAACTCGGCCGAATAGGAGGACAGGTAACGGTCGACGTCTCCGGCCGCCCACGCGGCGGCCCAGCCCTCTACGACCGATCGGATGGCCCTTTCCTCCTGGCTTCGATCCGGTACTGTCGTCTGTTCCCTCTTTCCATCCCGAGGTGCTTCCACTTGCCCGGAAGTCGACTCGGCAGGTTGCGTTGGCGCCTGCGTCTCCGGCTCGCCTGAACCGGATGGCTCGGCCGGGTTCTGCTCACCCCGGCCCGCTGCGTGCTCGGCAAGATCGAAAAGACCGGAAGTCTCGGTGATGCCCGGCTCATCCTGCTCCCAGGCGGCTTCCGCTCCGTAGGGATACGGCTCCATGCCGGGCAAGTCCTCCGGCCAGGGCTCGTACTCTGGAGCTCTCCTGCGGGCGGGTAACGTGCCTGGAAAGAACCGACGTGAAAATCTCAGAGAGCCGGTGACGCCCTCGACCGTTTGAAAGCCCCGCTCGCGTTGCCAGTGCTCGGCCGATGCGATCAGCTGCACCTTGCCCAGTCTCCATCTGGCGCTGAATCCGAAACGCTCGAATGCCTGGTCTGCCGCCAGGCTATCGACGACCTCCCGGTGACTGGCATAGGACTCGAGCTTCAGCGATGGCACGGGTTCCCACTGCGCGCTCACTCTGCCCTCCATGACTTCCGTCTCTCGCACCGGCCTCTTGAATCGAGTATCCATCCAAACGAGATTCGCCCGGATCGTCCACCTGGAACTCGGGATGTAGGTGAGGCCGTCGGCGAGCCGGAGCGATTCGAATGCGAGGAGACTGGAGTCGCGAGTTCGGAGTTCGTTGAACGAGCTGAGTTTGATCCGTTGTCCGTCCCGGCGGAGTCTGAAGCCGGCGTACTTGTCCCTACGATCGTCAAGCAGAGAATCCGTTTGGCCGGCCAGAAGGTCGTCGCTGAAGCTCCGGAAGCCGAAGAAGCCCGTAATCCAGGAGTAGTCGACGGAAACGTCCAACTCGGTGCGGCGCGAGTCGAACCGGCTCTCGTCGGGAACTCGTATTCGATACTCGACCAGAATCGACTGACCGTCGGCGATTCTTCCGCCGGGCAGAGGCAAGATCTCGGCGAACTCTCCAACGAAGTGGATCTCGTAGTCGGTTCCCTCCTCGAAGATCGTGCTTCCGAGTTCGTCGGTTACGACCACCGTTCCGGGAATCACCGCCGGCTGATCGAGCCGCGACGGAACTCCGAATCGAAGCCGCTGTTGCTCTCGGGAGATCAAGAGCTCGCCATCGCCGTCCAGGCTGTCGCGCCGGTCGTAAGTGCTACCGAGGCGACCGGTGAGCTTGCCCCGTCCGGGCAGCCTCTTTCTGTAGTCGAACTGGAGCCTGGCCTGGTCTTGACTGCTGCGGCCCGCGTCCGAGGTGAGATCCGATCTGGTGAAGCGAAGGTCGGTGTCGAGGCTCTCCCAGAGGCGGTGGTTAAGCCATGCGCTGAGCCTCTGAGAGTCGGTGGCTCGACCAGAGAAGGTTTCCTGATTCCTGTATTCGTAGCGCAGGCCGCTTTCGAGGGTGTCCCTGTGGCGCAGGCGGAGGTCTTCGTCGATCGAGAATGAAGACGAAGTCAGCTCCCCGGACCTGTCGAAGTAGCGTACCGTGGATCGCAGGGTCGCCAGCCGGGGCTCGAGCAGCTCGATTGTGTGATTCAGGCTCGCGGTCTGAGTCTGATTGCTGAAGCGGGGTGATAGCTCGTCCTCGACATCCTCGATCTGAAGAAAAAGATAGGCCTCGTTGCGCCGCCACCGGTTCTCGGCCTGGTAGCTCAACGTCTCCTTTTTCTGGTCGAACGCTCGTATTTGCCGATCGAAATCGGAGATCGACTCGAGAGTGTTGTTCCGATAGCTCAACCGCGCCGGGAAGAACCTAGGTCCCACCTGAAATGCGAGACCGAGGCTGGAGGTGTCGAGCCTCTGGCTGCCGGCGAATTCGACCGGGGTTACGGTCTCAGCCTGGTTCGCGAACAGAGTGAATCCGTAGGCCTTGTCGGGCATGAAGGTCGCGTTCAGATCGTAGCCACGAACCTTGCCCTCGCCCGATGCTTCCTGGTCGAGTCCGGAGGTGGTACTGCTCCGTAGAAAACCGAGGGTCAGGCCGAAGTTGACGGTCAGGAAGCGGCGGCTGACGAAGATGGCGGTGTTTCTGAACCCGAATCTCTGCTCGGTCTGGTTGCGCTCCACTAGAGGCCTGCTACCTGCACTCGAGAACAGATTCTGCTCCTGATGGTCGAATCCCAGTTCCGCGAAGCCCGTCCAGCGCCCAAGCCGGAATCCGCGGACCGTGGCCTGGGCCGGCGCGACGGCGCCAGCCCAGAGCGCGACAGCGAGGACCGCCGCCGTCACTCTGTGGTCGCCGGCCGCGGATTCAGTTGGCCACATGGCAGCGAACACAGGTAGTGAATCCGATTTCCCACGCGATCCGGCCGTTGTGGCAGGTCGCGCAGAACTCACCCCGCCGCATGGCGGTCATGGTGATCGGGTTGGCTCCGGCTTTCATTTCGAACACACTCGGGTGGCACGAGGCGCACTTGAATCGGATGCGATGAAACCAGTGAGGAAACGTCGCCGGCGGAGTGTCCTTGCCGGCCAGCAGAAACAGCTCGTCGACCCCCGCTAGCTCGTCAGGACTCAAGCCTTCGATGTTGTTCAAGGCAATCTGGGCTTCGGCAGCCAGCTCTGCCTCCGAGAGTTCCCTACGCTCGAAGTGGATGTCACCTTTGACCGCGAACGGTGACGGCTCCTCCTCGGCGAACGACAGTATGAATGCCGCTAACTGCCAAGCTTGTTCCGGTTGGAGAAACTGACCGAAGCCAGGCATAGGCGTGCCCGGGAAGCCGGTCATGACGACTCGGTACATATCCCTGATACCGGAGCCGGACTTCGGCGGCCTCCCAGCCGCGAAGTTGTACGGCAAGATCGGATCGCCCCACTCGTCTTTCAGCGTTTCAGCCGAGGCGCCATCGGCCCGGCCCGTGTCGCCGTGGCACGCTTGGCAGCCGGCCTGTCTGTAGAAGGCTCGGCCCTGCTCGACCAATTCCGCCGTGACCTCGGGGGTCTCTGGGATGGTGATCGGTTCGTCCGGCTCTTCATTGGCGAACCGTGGAGAGAAGGACTTGACGAAGTGCGTCAATGCCCAGCGATCCTCGGTTGACAGGGCGATCCAGCTGGGCATCGACGAGCCCGGGACACCACGAGTGATCGTCCGAAAGATGTCGTAGTCCGTCGGCAGGGAAGCTCCGATTGTCGAGCGGAACTTGTACTTGCCGGCCGTGAAGTCGCGCGGCTTGGGATCCACCCACGGCGCCATCCGGCCCTGGCCGTCACCGGCGTCTCCATGACAGAGAGCGCAGTAGCGCTGGTATGCCTGCTGGCCCCGTTTGATCAGCTCGTCAGAAGCAACCAGTGGGCTGTCCAAAGCGCGAGCCAGCTCGGCATCGACAGTCTCGTCGCTCGCCGGCATGAGACTCGAGTGACAACGCGCACAGCTCAACTCCGGATCGTAGGACACTCGCCCGTGGCACTTGCCGCAGCCCTCCCCGGCGAGAATCCGGTCCATCGGCTTGCGCAGCGTCGCGGCGCCGGGATGGCAGCTCGAGCAAGTCAGCCAGAGCGTATGCGAGGCATGTGGGAAGTCCACCGTGAAGAACGGATCTGACTCGGGCACCAGCTCGAGGTCGAGATCGAGAACCGGACGATCGGGGAATCCGGCCGCCACCGTGGCAAACGTCTCCAGCCGAAAAGGCGGCTCGAAGGGAGTGGCCTGTGGTTCGGGAAGGGCTCGCGGTTCGATCAATCCATCTTTGATTGCCTGAACCCAGTCGACACCGCCGGCGTAGTCGGTGGGAAGCTGGGTCAGAGCCTCCTGCCACGTCGTGACATTCTCGAGCGGCGCCTTGACGGCGAGCTCGAGTCCCTCGATTACGGCCTGATCGAGCGGTACGACAGGCGGCGAGTTTCGAGCTCGCCGAGCCCGCGCGGAATCGTCGCCGGTCGCGGGCGTCGGAGGCGGCGGGACGTTGGGACCAGGCTCGAGGAGGGACTCTTCGACCCTCTCTTCGGTTGGCTCGGGGAGCCCATCGAAGAAAACCGAAAGCACTTTATGCCTGCTCGTCGTGGAGCAGGCATAGACCGCGGTCAGGCAAACGAGCGACGCCAAAACCGGTGCAGTTCGGAGTCGCCCTGGTGGTGCTCTCACATTGCCGCCTTCCGGCCGGAGGTCAGGGTCGGGGCTCTATTCTCCAGTGAACTCGAAGCTGACTTGGGTTTCTCCGCTGTCGGCCACGGTGATCTCCCGCGTCTGCTCACCCAACTTCTCGTGCCAAAGCGAGAGCTGGTGATTCCCGGCGGGAACATCGGCCAAGGTAAAGCTTCCTGTTTCGTCGGTGACCGCCGTATAGCGACTATCGGTCACCAGAATCCACGCGGTCATCCATCCGTGCACGTCGCACTTGACTTTGATCACCTCGGACTCGTCGAAGGTCAACTGCAGAGTCTGCACGAAGCCCGGCTGGGCCAGGTTCATCGGCGGGTTCTCGTCTGAGTAGGTGTGCACGTTGTGAAGGATGCCGTCGCTGTTGATCACCGCCATCTCCTCGCCGGGACGCGCGATCACCACCCGAGGCTCAAACGTGCAGCCATTCTGGTCGAGCTTCGGCTGCTCCGAGCTCTCGGTTGCACCCCGGGCGCTCGAGACCTGGACCACCGCCCACTGCAGCCCCTGGTCTTCACTGACGACGAGCTCGGGATCGACCTGCTCGGTGCCACAGACCGAAGTGTCCTGTGCCACCGCAACAGGTTCTGCGGCGGGCACGGTCCCGTTGAACTTGACCGTGCCTACAACGGTACCAGCCGACAGGGTTGTCGACAGCGTGGACGTCAGAATCAGGATGGCCAGGACGGCGAGAGCTGATCTTGTCGAGTGGATGGGTCTTACTTGCATGAGAGTTTTCTCCTTCTTTGAGTTCAGGAAGAGGCAAAACCGGCGCTCCGGTCTTGCCTCCTCTGGGGGTCGATCTGAGTTTCAGTAACGCGGTTGAGGGACAGCTGTCCGCCCTAGCCGCGGTCGTGGCACTTCTGGCAGATGTACGACGCTCCAGGACCGGTTCCCGAGCCACCGAGGGTTCCGCGCAGCAGCGGCTGGTCGTGAACCAGGCCACGTTCGTTGTGGACACCGTGGCACGAGGTGCATTCGATTCCTGTGCTGCCCGCCACGGCACCGGCGGAGATGTTGCCGGCGTTGTCGTTGAAGAGGCGGATACCGAGAGAGGTCGGGTCCGGATTGAAGTCGGCTGTGAACGTATTGGCGCCGGTAGTCACGCCGTTGTAAGTGTTGGTCGTCGTCTGCTGGAAGGGATAGGGGAACGCGACCGGGTGGTTGCCGCTCATATTGCCGGTGGTCGGATCGGCGATGTTGAAGACGTCGACGTCGTGTGTGGTTGGATCCAAGGCCGCGGCCCCTGTCCATGCCTGCTTGTTGAACCAGGCGATGTCACCGATCGCCACCGAACCGTCGTGACAGCTCAGACAGAGCTTGGTCGGGCCCTTCCAGGTGGTGTCGATAGTGGGGTAGGGAGTGCCGCCGGCCGTCACCGCACCCGCGTCCCAGGAGTAGGTGTTAGACGAAAGTGTGTGGTTCCACAAGAGGCTCTGCTGCTGAGCCCTGTGGGGTGTATGGCAGAAAGTGCAGCCGCCGGTGGTCGCGGTCGGGTTGCCCGTGTTGCCCGCTGCGATTCCGGAGAAATCGTGCGGGCTGTTCGTGAAGCCGGATCCTGGTGTGTAGCTCTGCGCCCAGGCCGCTCCCGAGAAGAGCAGCAGCACGGTGACGAGCGTCGTGAGTGCCAACCTGGAGTTTGTTCCTCTCATTCCTGTCCTCCCATAGAAAGGTTGTAGAGATCGATTGCTATCGAGATTGAGACGCTCCCTCGTCGTTCGACGGAGAGTCCTTCTGGTCCGAAGAGATATAGCTGTCTTCAGCGGTCGTATTGACGAGCTCGTAGCGAGCGACGCGGTAGTTGAGGTAGTCGGCGATGTAGATGCGGTTCTGCCGGTCGATCGCAATTCCGGTCGGGTTCTTCAGAAGTCCGGGGTGAACTCCGCGCCCCCCGAAGAAAAGCAGCACCTGTCCCTTTTGATTGAAGATCTGAACGTTTGACCATCCGGAATCGACGACATATACGTTGCCGAAGCCGTCGATAGCGACCCCCTTGGGCTTGTCGAACATGCCGAATGCCGTTCCCCGCTCACCGAAGTACTTGAGGTAGTTGCCGTCCACGTCGAAGACGTCGACTCGGGACTTCAGGGTGCTGGTGACATAGAGGTTGCCGTCGGAATCTACGGCGACGTAAGTCGGGAAGAACAGGCACCCGTCACAAATCCCCTTCTTTCCCACAGTGCGCAGCAGTCGGCCCTCGAGATCGAATACCTTTACCGAGTGATCCTCGGATGCCTTGGTCGCCGGATCCGCGACGTAGAGGAGGCCGCGCGTGCGATCGAGCTCGATGTCGGCGGGCCGCACTAGCGAAGGGTGCTTGATGATCCGGATGGGTTCGTGCTGGCGGTCGAGCACCACGATCCGTCGATTGCCCTGTTCGACGACATAGAGATTCTCTTGCTCGTCCAGGGCCAGTCCAAAAGGACGGCTGAACGGCCGTGTGTCGCCGATCAAGGAGACCCGCTTGGTATCGAAGTCGAAAAGGAAGACCACGGCTTGACCGAAGTCGGAGACATAGAACCGCTTGCCGTCGTCAGACACCGCGACATCCATGGGCTGGTAAACGTGGGATTTCGGCGGCGTGGTTCCGGCGAAAAACTCCATGAACAGCTCACGCCGGGTGGGCTTGCGCCCGAGATGCTTCTCGTCGGCATACGACTGCAGAAACCTGATCCTGGGCTCCTGGGGAGGCTCGGGCCAAACCAGCTCGATCAACTCCGGTTCAACCACCTTGGCCTTTCTGTTCTTGTTCCTCTTCTTGCCCTTCGCATCCGCCGTTTCGACACCTGCAATCAAAGTCGCGACGGCAACCAGCAAGACGAGCCAACGCCGGCCGAGATAGGTAGATTCCTTGATCATGCCAAGTGACGCTTCGCGCAGTGACGGTTGTTACGACATCAGCCGGAAGAGCAAAGCGAGTGCCACGAAGACCGGTGGCGATCGACTTGCCGAGAAACCCCCCAAAGGGGTGGGGCAGAACCGTCCGACCGAACCGGAAGAAGCGGCCGTCAACCGGGCGACGGGAGTGCTATTCGAATCGAGTGCGGGGCCTGGTCACAGAAGGAGCTCAGTCTTCTGTCTCATCGGTGAGACCTGTTCTCACCTCTGATACACGGAAGTCGGCAGGATTGAGCTCGTACTTCTGGAGATACCGATAGAGGGTGGCGCGCGGCACGCCTGAGTTCTTTGCGGCTGCGACCACATTACCCCTTGTGGTTTCGAGGAGATCGCGAAAGTACCTCTCCTCGAATTGCGACAGCCAGAGATCTCGTGCGAGGTTGAAGCCGTTGCCATCGCTGGGCAGGGTCGTCTCATCGCTGCTCAGCTCGTTCGGCAGGTCGTCCACTCCTATCTCGCTGTCGGCGCAGAACGCGGCGGCACGCCGAATGACGTTCTCGAGCTCGCGGACATTTCCGGGCCAGTGATATCGCTCCAGGAGCTTCAATGCTTCCGGCGACAGTCGGTTGATCCTCCAGTCGGGATTGCGATCTCCAAAGCGAGTGAGAAAGGCCGTCGCAAGCAGACGGATATCCTCAGGATGTTCACGCAGCGGCGGCATCGAGATCGGAATTACGTGCAGGCGATAGAAGAGATCGCTCCTGAAAGTCCCTTCCTGCACGGCCGCCTCGAGATCACGGTTGGTGGCAGCGACCACACGGGCCTTGAAGGGCCTGGTCGTGGTGCCTCCGACCCGCCGGAACTCGCGCTCCTGAAGGGCTCGCAGCAAGCGGGTCTGAAGCTCAATCGGGATCTCCGAGACCTCGTCGAGAAACAGCGTGCCCTCTTCGGCCAGCTCGAGCAGGCCCTTGCGTGAGGCTGCCGCTCCGGTGAAGGCGCCCTTCTCGTGGCCGAAGAGCTCGCTCTCGATCAACTCTCGAGGAATCGAGCCGCAGTCGAGGGTCACCAGCGGTCGCTTACCGCGCCTCGAGCATTCATGGAGAACTCTCGCGGCGAGGCCCTTGCCGGTCCCGGTCTCGCCACGGAAAACAACGTTCTCGTCCAGCGGTGCGATTCGTTCGATCAGGCTACGGATCTCGCGAACCTGAGCGCTCTCTCCGAGAAGAGCCTCGAGGGGATGACTCCTGTCGACCGGACCTCCGGTCTGCCGTTCTGCCTTGACCGAGCCGGCGGTCTCCAGCGCTCTCTGAGCGACCTCGGAAAGCTGAGCCGCGGTAAACGGCTTGACCACGTAGTCAAACGCGCCTTCCTTGATGGCGGCGACTGCGTCGCCGTAGTTCGGATAGGCGGTGATCATCACGACTTGGGCGCCATTGCCGTGCTCGAGCGCGAAATGCATGAGCTCGAGACCTGAGACTCCGGGCATCTGCACGTCGAGGAGGATCAGGTCGTATTTCTCTCGAAGCAGGCTCTCGCGCGCCTCGCGGCCATTGCCGGCCGTGTGGATGACGACGCGCCCGTGCTGCGCTTCGAGCCTGGACTGAAGAACCTCCGTGCAGATGCGCAGCAGGTCGTCTTCGTCGTCTGCGACCATGATTCGAACCGGTCGGCCCGAGTCAACCATCCAAGCGATCCTTGTGCTCCGGTAATCGAATCTCGAAACTCGCTCCACCGGAGTCGTTGTTGGTTGCGCGAATCTCTCCACCAAAAGACTCGACAATGCGCTTCGACACGGCGAGCCCGAGCCCAGTGCCTCGGCCGATCTCTTTGGTGGTAAAGAACGGCTCGAACAGCCGCTCCGAGTCGCCTTTCGGCAAGCCGGTGCCAGTGTCTGTGATTCTGAGAATCAGGTCCGCCTCTGTCCCATTGTGCTGGCAAGTCGTCTGAATCTTCAGACTTCCGCCTTTTGGCATGGCATCGATCGCGTTATTGATCAGATTCAGGATCAGCTGGAGAGCGTCGTTCGGGTCGCCGACAGAGACGCACGGCCGCGCGTCGAAGTCGGTCTCGAGGTTGACCGAGGCATGCTTCATTCTCGGCTGCGTGAGTAGAATGGCCTCGTCGAGAATCAGCTTCAAATCCACCGGCAGCCGGATTCCTTCGGGCTTGCGCGAAAAGCTCAAAAGGCTGCGCACCGACTGATCGATGCGGCGGCATTGGCGTTCCATCATCTCGAGGTCGTCTCGAAGCTCCCGCGGAACGTCCCGGTCGTTGCTGAATTCCCGTCGGTGAGTAATCGTCGTCAGCAGGATTCCCACCGGATTGTTGATCTGGTGCGCGATTCCTGCGGCGAGTTGTCCGACGACGGCCATCTTGTCGGCCTGGCGGAGCTGCTCTTCGACTTCCTTGCTCTCAGTGACATCCAGGATGAGCTGGAGAAAGTGGTCGGCTTCACCGACCGCGTCGTTCGTGCTTTCAGGAGTCGTGATTATCTGAAAGGTCCGGCGTTCGCCGTCCAACCCAGTGGCGACGTGTTCGCAATGTACGGGACCGGTAGATTTCCCGGCGCTTGCCTCGAACGGGCAGTCGACGCAGGTCACGCAGTCGCGGCAGAAACGTTCTGGAGCACTGGCGCCGACAAGACCATCTTCGCCTCCGAACCAGCACTCGGCCATCTCGTTGGCCCAGAGAATGCGACCTTGCGAATCGGCCAGGATCAGACCGGCTCCGACCGCGTTTACGATTCGCTCGAGCTTGCTTTTCTCGACAACCAGCTCGTCGGCTGAGCGCCGCAGCTCGTTCTCTAGCCTGCGCTGGGTTCGGTTGATCCGGCGGACCACGCCGACCATCGCGACGTATAGAAGCGCTCCAAGGCCGAGTGAGGCGCTCCAGACGAGCACAGCGGCCTGTCGAATCTGCTTGAAGAGCTTCCTGGGATAGCGATAGATCTCGACGACCCCGACCACTGAACCTTGCTCGAAGATCGGGATGTACGACTCCATGATCTTCTCGAACCTGCCTCGCTCGAAGAGGTGCTCCGTGCGTTCCGGAGTCTCGATGACGCTCTCGACCCTCCCTGAAAGAGAACGCGCGAGATGCATGTTGTCGGGAAAACGAACGCCGAGCAGCTCCGGCTCGTCCGACCAGATGATTCGGCCCTCCAGGTTGTACACCTTGATCCTGAAGACCTCGTCCAGTGCAAGTGCCTTCAAGAAGCGGTTTCCCAGTCGCGGATCGCGGATCGCGTCCTTCACCTGAAAGAACCCGGTCCCGAACTCGGTGGCGATCACGTGGCGAACGAACGCGGCGGTCTGCCCTTGATCGTTGCTCTCCACTGCACGATGGATCGTTTTCTCGAGCAGCCAACCGAACAAGACCGCGCAGCCGAGTACAGACACGAGAGCCGTAACCGCGAAGCGCTGGGCGTGATCCAATCGCCGATAGCGAGCGATGAGAGAAGGCCGGTCAGTCAAGACGAATCCATTCCGTGTGGAAAGGCACGGCGCGTCGAACGCGCTAGGTCTTGGAAGATCTCGGGCAAGTCGAGACGCCCAGCAAAGAGTAGAACGGACAGACCCGATTACCTGTCTCTTCCTAGCCGTCCGGAGACTGCGGGAGGGCGCGTTCGAACTCTACAGCCGTTTCGGTGTTCGGTAAAACGGTCACCTCCTTCGACGCCTCTCCCAGGGCCTCGTGCCAGAACTCCAAGATGTACGATCCTGCCGGTACGTCATCGAGGCGGAACGATCCGTCGTGACCCGTTACCGCGTAATAGGGATGTCTCTGAATGATGGCGTAGGCTTCCATCCAGCCGTGTATGTCGCAGATGAGCCTCACGGCCTTGGGCTCGGAAATCTGACGGGCGAAATTCTCGACCAGCATCTGTTCGACGAAACGCGGTTGGCCGACGTTGAAGACCGAGTCCTTAGAGTGCGATCGCACAATGTGGAGAACGCGGTCAGTGTTCGTGATATGAAGATCTTCACCTTCCGGAATCAAGAGAATATGGGGGTCGAACCGGCAGTCGGCCTGGCGTAGGTGGTACTCCTTTTCGGGCCATGGCCTGCCGCTCGGGATCTCGCGCAGGTTGATGACCGCGTTCTGAACGCCGCCGCTCTCGTCGACCAGCAGCGCGCGCGAGAATCGATCTTCGGTACCGCAGGTCTCGGGATCGGTGCCAACCAACAGTTTCGCGGGCGGACCAAGCGTCCCGACGAAGCGAGCTGTGCCGACAATACTGCCGCCGTCGGCTACCTCCAGTTCCTCGTAGCCGCCAGCCCCGGCAAGTGCCGCCGGCAAACCGGTCAGAATGACGGCAAGATCGACCATCACACGCGCGAAACACGGCGTTCTTGTCTTACAGCTCACGCAACCCTTAATCTTAGAAACACAGTCGGTTCTCGTCTGTGACTAAGTCACCGGAGCTAGAATCCGGTCCGACCTCTTGTTCGTGCTACCGAGTGACACTTCGCAGGGAGATGTGATGCAGGCAAACGAGATCCTGGAGCGGTTCGAATTCTACCGGAATGCGCCGGAGGCTCTTCACCACGAGATTCTCGAGTCGGCCGAGCTAGTGACATTGCCGGTCGGTTTTCATCCATTTCAGGAAGGAAGCGGGTGTCCTGGCGTTGCTTTCGTCGGCGCCGGTGACGTCCGTGTCTTCAAAGTCAGCAGAGAGGGGCGCGAAATTACTCTCTATCATGTCGGTCCGGGGGAGACCTGCCTTCTGACCTTGAACGCCGCCCTGGGCAACAGCTCCTATCCGGCATCCGCGGTCGTCGAGGCCCCCGTAGAGGCCGTGGCCGTGCCGGCGGACAGCTTTCGCGCCTGGGTCCGACGAGACGATTCGATGCGCGTCTTTGTCTTCGAGCAGATGGCCTACCGGATCTCGAACCTCATGGTCCTCATTCATGACGTCGTCTTCCGGCGTATGGATCGACGGGTCGCCGAGTTTCTCCTGTCTCGACAAGCGGAGCAGGAGCCAGATGTCCCTGTTGAAGTGACCCACAACGCGATCGCTACGGAGATGGGATCCGCTCGAGAGGTCGTCAGTCGGGTGCTCAAAGAGCTCGAGCGCGAGGGGGCTGTAGCGCTCGGGCGCGGGCACATCGAGATCGTGGATCAGAGTCTTCTTCACCGGTTGGCGAAGCCTCAGGCCTAAGAAGAGCTGAAGACGAGGGATACCACCTGCCCCGGAGGCAAGCCAGGTCATTCAAGGCGATAACGTGCAACTCCGTCGCCGTGAAGAGTCCCCAGGTAGAGAAATCCCTCGTGCTCCTCCGCGGACGTCGTCTGGGAAAGGATCTCGCCCGTCGGGTCTTGGAGTGTGCGCAGGATGACTCCTGTCTCGTCGAGCGCCAGGACCGCGCCGTAGGGCTCGGCTTTGGGCCACAGGGCCTGTGGAAGAGTGGACAGGAGCGCCTTGGCCCACGGATAGGGATGAAGGCTGTCCACCAGCGGCTTCCTCGGGGCATACAGAGCGACCCAGAAGAGTCCTCTTCGGTTCGAGGAAACGCCGTCCGGAAAACCGGGCAGATTCGCGATGAAGACATCGGAAGACCCGGCCCGCGGTCCCTCGAGCCAATGGCGGGTAATCCGATATCGGAACGTCTCGACGACCAGAACATAGTCCTCGTTAGACGATAGGGCGACTCCGTTGGCGAAATAGAGGCCGTCGAGGATTACGTCGGTGCGGCCGGTTTCCGGGTCGTGGCGCAGCAGCCGCCCATGAGGCTTCGCTTCCAACAGGTCATGGAGAGTGTTGCCAAGATCGTACTTGAAGCTCGCATCGGAGAAATAGACCGTGCCGTCGGAGGCGATGTCCACGTCGTCGGCGAGCCCGAACGGGACGCCCTCGGCTTGCGTGGCCAGAGTACTCGCGTGGCCAGTCGAATCGATGGAGAGGAGCCCCTTCCAGGCGTCACAGACCAACAGGTTGCCTCGAGCGTCGAAATGCAGTCCGAGCGGACGCCCGCCGGTTTGGGCAAAGGTCTCGACGTTCTTCTCCCCGCCCGGCAACAGGGTGACCCGCACGATCCGGCCGTCGTCGGTGCCTGCATAGACTCGGCCCTCGGCATCCACGGCCACGTCCTCGGGCCCGGGAACCTGCCCTGGAGCCAGAACCTCCACGTCGGCCAACTCGGAGCTGACTGCGAGGGCGCGGACGAGACTCCGAACCGGCGGGGGGCGCCACGCTGCCGGGCTGATCGGCGCTCCACGAACCCGCAGCGCGAGCAACGACGCAACGGCCAGGAGAATCCCAAGAAGGATCCAGGCGAGTCTTTTCATCCGGACCTCGGCCTGCGGAGTGCCGTCAGGTCCTCCCAGGTGTCTCCCAGCCCCATCGTCTCGAGGATCGACCGGTATTCAGGATAGGAGTGCAGCGCGTCGAGAAACGGACTCACGATTTGAATGAGGTAGGGATCGCGCTGCTGAACGCTACGCTCCAGCCACCGGAAGGCCCCCTCCGGGTCTTCGAGACCAACGTGCAGCACGGCGTAGAGGAAGGGCGCGACGTACGCGCCGGACCGGGCTTGCTCCTCGAGCTCATGGAGCATTCTCGACGCGTCGTCTTTTCTTCCAGCGGCTCCGAAGTGGTAGCCGAGCAGAGCCACGGCGAAAGGAGAGCGACCGACCAGCTCAATCCCTCGTTCGAGCGAAGCGATGGCGTCATCGTACCTGCCGCCCTGCCGGTAGGCTCGAGCCAGGTACGCGTAGTACTGTCCGAATCCCGGGTCCTGCGCAACGAGTTTCTCGAACCCCGCGATGGCTGCAGAGGAGTCGCCAGTGAACAGCGCATCGGCCGGCACTTGCAGCCTCATGATTCGCGAAAGCGGGTCCAGTTCTTGAGCCCGCTTGGACAACTCCGCCATCTCGTCGTAGCGACCTCTCATGCGCAGCGTCTGCTTGTACCACTGATATGCAGTAGCGTAGCTGGGGTTGAGCTCGATCGCCCTTTGAAACTCGGTCTCGGCTTCCTCCCAGTTCCACTCGAAGTTCTGGTTGATCAAGCCAAGCGTGGCATGTGGCTCCGCCAGCTCCGGGTCCAACCGCAGGGCTTCTCGGGCGGCCTTCCTTGCCAGTGGGTAGGCCCTGCCGGGTGCGAGGAGATCGTAGCCCGGGTAGCCCATGATCACGTACGCGTCGGCCAGGCCGGCGTGCGCCTCGGCAAGCGAGGGGGCGATCTCGATTGCCTGCTGGAAGTAATCCACGCTCTGCTCGAGACTTTGGGGATCTCGGCGTTGCCAGAGAGAACGACCCCGGAGATAGAGCTTGTAGGCCTCTCCGTCGACCTGCCGAGCTGGCCCCAGGAGCGCCTCGCTCTCGGCGCCAAGCTGGACCTCGATCTCCTCGGCAACGTCCCGCGCCACGTCCCTCTGAAGGACCAGGACGTCGGTGAGCGCTCGCAGGTAATCCTGGGCCCAGAGCACTCGGTCCTCGACGGAGTCGATGAGCTGGACTCGGATGTCGACGTCACCGTCGGCTTCGAGAACCGAGCCCGTCACCAGGTACCTTGCGCCCAACTCGCGCCCGATGCGTTCCGCCCGCTCTTCCGTGCCGTTGTAGATCATTGAGGAGGTCGGTGAAGTGACCTTGAGCTCTCTGATTCTGGCCAGGTTGGTGATCAGCGCCACTGTCAGGCCGTTGCTGAAGTAGTCGTGATCCGGATTAGCCGATTGGTTGTTGAGTCGAAGGACAGCTATTGCGGGCGGCTCCCCGGCGATCGCCGGCGGCTCTGGTGCTCTTGGCTGGCCATTCTGGAAGACACCCCAGTAGAGGAGTCCGACAGCTAGAGCCGTGGCCGCGGCCAGACCTGCCATCCGGCTCATTCTCGGCCTCGCCGGGGCACCCGGCAACGAAACCGTCTCCGCCGCCTGGTCCTGCGCCTCGGATCCGAGGCTTTCGAGCCGCGTATGAAGCTCTCTCGCGGATTGCGGTCTGTGTGCCCGATCTTTGCGAAGACAGTCCCCCACGATTCGGTCCAGGAGAGGGTGCAAATCTGGCCGAAGCTCTGAAATCGGCTCCGGCGTCGCTCGCAGGATTCGCGCCACGAGCTCAGCCGGCGACTGTCCCTGAAACGGCCGCTTGCCGGTGGCCATTTCGTACAGGACTGCGCCAGCCGAGAAAAGATCGCTCCGATGATCCACCGACTCTCCCTTCGCCTGCTCCGGGGACATGTACGGGACGGTACCGAGCACCGTTCCGTGCCTGGTCATTTCGCTCAAAGTCCGAGACACCTGGGTGGGAGTCTCGACCGGTCGCATCTTGGCCAGTCCGAAATCGAGGATCTTGAGTTGCCCCCTGCGAGTCACCATGAGGTTTGCGGGCTTCAGGTCCCGGTGGGTGATCCCCCTCTCGTGAGCCGTAGCCAGAGCGTCGCAGAGTGGCAGAGCCAGCTCGAGAAAGCGCCCGAGTGAGAGTCCGCCCTCGCTGATCACCTTGTCCAGGGTTTTTCCTTCCACGTGCTCCATCGTCAGAAAGTTGATCCCATCACCCTCCTCGACCGAGTGGATCGTCACGATGTTGGGATGGTTCAGAGCAGCCAACACCTCAGCTTCGCGCCGAAATCTCGCGAGTCGATCACCAGCCTCTGCAAGCTCGGTCGGCAGCACCTTGAGTGCGACCTGTCGCTTGAGCCTCAGGTCCCTGGCCAGATAGACGCTCCCCATGCCCCCGGCACCGAGCTCGCCGAGAATCTCGTAGTGGGCGATAGTGCGGCCAATCATCGTGGCGTACGCGGACGATTGCCTTCGATTCTAGACTCTCGCGATAGCATCCCGGTAGCCGCATTCGTACACATGGCCACTCGGCCCATCCGCCTTCCGGCTCGACTCGATGCACGATGATCTTCAGCGACGCGTGCCCGTTCAGACCTCGCTGGCCGGCGACTCGCCTTGTGGAGCGTTTCTGCCTAGAAGCTGTAGATGGCCGATAGCGAGATCGTGTCCACCGTATCGGCGAGGTCGACCCCGACGTCGATCTGGAAGCTTTCGAAGGCCAGGCCGAATCCAAGCGCGAAGTGCACCTGGTCGTCTCCGGGTTGTTCCAGAGCGCGGATGAAGAGGTCATCGCTGGTGTCATGGACCTGGTGATCGGGATCCAGCCACGCCCCGACCCGCACGGCGACAATCGGTGTAGGGCGAACGCCGCCTTCCCCATCCCCCATCGAGCCACCTCCTCTCGGGACGCTGCAAGCATGTGGGCGCTGGCAACCCGCCGCAACACCCGAGGGGGTAGGTCCGCAGCCGAGTGAACCTCATTCGCGCCTATCCAGAGAAGCGCATAACACGGGGAAACGGGATCAGGAACAGGGAGGTCAGTCGCGCTCGAGAAAGTTCCGGATAGCCGGGAATGACTTGATCGCTTCGATTTCGGCCCGCAGCTCCTCGACCTCGTCCTCCAGCTCCTCGACCTCATCCTCCAGCTCCTCGAGCTCTGAAGCCCTCCCGTCGAGGGTTCCCTCGACCGTAAGGTCGCCTGCGATGTGCACATTGCCCGCGCTGTCGATGACCAGACTGTTCTCGGGACCCCCGGCCTCGATGCGGAAGATGATGGCGCCGGGCGGAATGCATTCTCCCGCGTCTACGCAGGTGCCGCCGGCATCGGAGCAGAAATTGGGATCCGGAGCGCACGGTTGCCCGTCGAATGTGCCTCCGACACAGACGCCGGCGCAATTCGCCCCGGTGCCGTCACCGCACACGAGTCCGTGATTGGTACCGCCTTCGCAGAATCCCTGGCCGCTGACGGAGACGACCCCGGCACCGCGGTCCGCGAACCCCAGAAAGCTCGTCCCCCCGTTGTTTGCGTCATTAGTGATGATCTCCCAGTCATTTTTCGGGAAGGCGGCAGTAAAACTCGTGTCGTTGAAGAAGATCCGCATGTTGTTCTCTTGCAGCATGAACGTCGTGAAACTGAACGCTTGCTCGTTTTGGCAGTCGAATCCCAAGCAGGCGCTCCCCACGACAATGAGGTCGTCCGCGATCACCTGGTCGGCCTGGCCGGCAGACGGACCGACGGCGGCCATCACCGCCATCGCCGTGACCACCAAGGCCAGCATCCGAACAGTCGTTCCGAGCTTTCTTTGAAGGGTCATGCTTTTTCCTCCTTGGTGAAGGGTCCGATCGCGAAAGAGCGATCTGCCTCTATCTGGGGAAACGCAAAGAGCGGAGAAAAGGGATCAAGGGTCCGGGAGGGCGGCCAGGAGCCCTCGATAGCCTTCTGCCGATGGTCTACGATGAGCTTCGGACAATGGCTCATCACAAGCTCAAGGGGAACCGGAGCGATCCCCCGAGAGATAAGTGGCTGGTTCCTCCAAGTGGGGCTCAGGGGCGTCCCCAGATCGGGCAACTGCGGACAGCGGCGCTAGTCTAAAGGCTATCGATCGAGTCGACCTGGATCGTGACCCAGCTCCCCACGATGGCCCTCGAGTCGCCGTCCGAGTCAAAAACCGTACACTGGACAGCCACCGATCCCGGTGCGGCCAGAGTCACCGCACCGATGAGGGTCACGTGGGTTCGGAAGGAGGTCGGCCAACCGAAAGTGCCGGAAAGACCTGGAGGGCCGATTCCTCGAGATTCCAGCACCAGAGCTCCCGAAGCGAGTCGGCAAAGGACAGCGGAGCTCTGGATGATCGACGAGATCACAATATCGGTCAGCCATAGACCCGTATTGGCGATAACGACGTATTTCCCCGCGTCGAGGCTCACGCTTGAGACTTCCGTGAAGGTCGGAAACTCTGTGTCGATCGAAACTTGGGCTCCGGTGAATTGCCGGTAGCCCGCCTTCGTCTTGAGAGCCACGGAATCCAGGCCATCGAGAAGGTCGGCGTTCAGAGTACTCCCCGGGCCGTCTCCGGCCAGTGCGATCGACATGACCTCCGCGTCCCTCGCGATCTCATCTGCAATCCGCGCTTCCGCAACGGTGCCAGTACTGATATTGCTCCCGTCGAGGTTGGTGAAGAGCGGCCCTTCGCAAGCTTGGCCGTTGCAGGTCGTGTGCGGCCCGGCAACTACTCCCAGATTGGTCAGGGCCCCGGCCACATCCGTCGCACCCGTGCCGCCTTGCACCACCGGCACCGGGCCAATCGGCGCCCCGTCTGTGGTCAGCGCCAGGCTCCACGAGGCGAGACTGCCGTCGTCCGCCCCCTCAAACACATCCTGAACAAAGAGTTGCCATTCTCCGACCGGGTCGATCCCGTCGAAATCCGACAGGCTCGTACCGTAGGGACCGGAAGGAGCCGGCGCGGGAAGGTCCTCCGGAATGTTCACCGAGGGCCGGTATGATCCTGCGAGCGGGTTGGTTGTTAAACCGATCGTCTGGCCGGCCTCATCATCAAAGGTGAGATCGACGTTCGTTACTCCGGGACCCCCGCCACCCACAACGCTCATGAGAAGAACGGCCTGGCCCGTCGGAGCGACAAGCAAGACCCGCATATCCAGCGGAAAGGTGTGAGTGAGCTCGGTGAGGGTCACGTTCACATCGACCAGAGCTGCGCCGCCGAAGGACGCAACCGTCAGGGTCGACGGATAGGGTGTGGCCGCCGCGGCCCCGATTGTCACTGCTGCTCCGCCAGGCACCGATGTGGTCTCCGGAAAGGGAGCCACACACACTGGCGCGCCAGCGTCCACTTGCGCGAGGAATCGCCCCGAGGGGCAGTCGAGCGCCTCGAGGGCCGCCGTCAGTTCGGCGTCGCGGGCTACGACGGGATCGATTCGCGGCTCAGCCACGGTACCCATGCTCAAGTTGCTGGCGTTGAGATTCGTGAAGTTGGTCGCATCGCAGGTCGCACCGTCGCAGGTCGTGTCCGTATCTGTCGTGTGCGCTCCTCCGACCACCCCCAGGCTGGTGCGGGCTCCAGCGGCATCCGTCGCTCCCGTCCCGCCGTTGGCCAACGCGACGGTCCCGGTCACGTTGGCCGCCGTACCACTGATGTCGATCCCCGCCGTCCCCGCTGAGAGGTTCGCCGGATCGAGATCGGTCAGCCAAGTACCGCTGCCGGAAAAGGAAGTCGCATCCACGTTGCCATCCACACTCAACTGTGTCCCGGGAGGGGGTGCCAAGGGCGTCGGAGTCTCGGCTGAAGGTCCTTGCTGCGACTCTCTTTTGCTCTCGACTTCAACGGTCGTTGCATCCCTGCCCTGGACGGCAAGATAACGTTGAACCGCCTCGAACGCCTCCTTGAACTCGAGTTCGCTCGGGCCCGCCGCCACCTGAAACAGCGCCGCTTCCGACCACATGCCGGGAGCGTCGTCCTCGCCCATCGCCCGCACCGACCAGGCATAGCGCCCGCCGCGCTCCAGGCAGCGGTCGAGTGGTGGTGTCCAGCCCAGAGCGGCGCCGCGCAGGGCCTGCTGGATCACCGGCCGCGCCTCCTCGCTGCCCTCCTGGACCTCGACCACGACCAACTCGTAGCTCTCGGCTCCCGGGACCGCGCTCCAACTGAAGGTCGGACAAGGGTCCCCGATCAGGGCGCCCGAGAGGCTGCCCGGGGACACCGCCACCGGGATCTCGGCTCCGGACCAGGCCGCGGCGGCAATGAGTACGCTCCAAGCACTGTGTATCTGTATTCGCTTGTTGCGCATCGAGTGTCTCCTTCCCAAGGGCTGCCGAAGGTCGTCTGCCTCTATCTCAGGAAACGCAGAGCGCCGGAAAAAGGGATCAAGCGGTATCCTGTCGGCGGATGGGAGGTGAGATTACCCAGCTTCTGGATGTCGTCCGGGAGGGAGACCGGGAGGCTCTCAATCGCCTCTTGCCGCTGGTCTACGGTGAGCTTCGGACTCTGGCTCACCGCCAGCTCAAGGGGAATCGGGGCGATGCGTCTCTCAACACCACGGCCCTGGTGCACGAGGCCTATCTCAAGCTGGTCGATCAGGGCCGGGCGGACTGGAAGGACCGCCGGCATTTTCTGGCGGTGGCGGCGACCGCCATGCGCCATCTCGTGATCGACCACGCCCGGCGCCGGACGGCGCAGAAGCGCGGAGGCGGGACAAGGCACACACTCCTGGACGAAGGCCGAATCGGGATCGAGGCCCGGGCGGCTCGGTTGCTCGCCCTGGACGAGGCGTTGGAGAACCTGGCCGGTCTCGACGGGCGTCTGGCTCGCCTGGTCGAGCTGCGCTTCTTCGGGGGTCTCACCGTTGCGGAGTCGGCCGGCGTCCTCGAGGTCTCCGAGCCCACCGTGAAACGGGACTGGCGCAAGGCCAAGGCCCTGCTCTACCGGACGTTGAACGAGGACACTGCGCCGGGGTGAGCGGTCTCGCGGCAGGGCCTGCCTGGGGGCGAGCGCCGGTGGGCCTGCCAAGCGCGGTAAGATTCTCAACACCTAAACCGGGTGCCAGCATCATGAAGGGCCCACCGCGAGACCTGTGGCCGAAGATCGAGCCGATTCTCGAGCGCGTGCTCGAGCTCGAGCCGGAAGCGCGAGACGGGTATCTGGAAGAAGCCTGTGGTGGCGACGCGCGATTGAGACGAGAGGTCGACGCCCTCCTCGACGCCGACGGCGAGGCCGACCACTTTCTGTCCGGTGCGGCGGGCGACGTCGCGGCGAGTTTCTTCCAGGAGCTCGACCGCACGCTCGAAGTGGAGCCGTCCGAGCTGCCGGAAGGGCTCGAGATCGGGCCCTACCGGGTGGTGCGGCAGCTCGGCAGGGGCGGCATGGGCGTGGTCTACGAGGCCGAGGACCCGCGGCTCGAGCGTCGGGTCGCGCTCAAGCTCTTGCCGACCGAAATGGCTTCGGATCCGGAGCGTCTGGAGCGTTTCGAGCGCGAGGCCAAGACGGTGGCGGCCCTGAACCATCCCAACGTCGTCACCCTGTACTCGGTCGAGCAGGCGGACGTGTCCTGGGGCATCGCGGGTGGAGCTTCGGGCGGCACGGCCCGAGTGCCGTTCCTGACCCTGGAGCTGGTGGAAGGCAAGACGCTGGCGGAGCTGATCCCCAAGCGGGGATTCGATCTCGAGACTCTGCTCGATCTGGCGGTGCCGCTGGCTGACGGCGTGGCGGCGGCGCACGCCAAAGGCGTCACCCATCGCGACCTCAAGCCGGCCAACATCATGGTGACCGGGGACGGGCTGGTGAAGATCCTCGACTTCGGGCTGGCCAAGATCCTGGCGTCCGCCTTGGGCGACGCCGCGAGCGAGCTTCGGACTCTCGAACAAACGGCCGCCGGCCGGGTCCTGGGGACTCCCCTCTACATGTCTCCGGAGCAGGTTCGCGGCGAGCCGGTCGACCACCGGACGGACATCTTCTCGCTCGGCATCGTGCTCCACGAGATGGCGACGGGCGAGAGGCCGTTCGGTGGAGGGAGCTCGGCCGACGTCAGCTCGGCGATCCTGCGCGAAGAGCCGCGCTCGGTGACCGACCAACGGGCCGATCTGCCGCGCCATCTGGGTCGGATCGTCGGCCACTGCCTGGTGAAGGCGCGGGACGGCCGGTATCAGTCGGCCAAGGACGTGAGCAACGAGCTTTTCGGCCTGCGCCGGGAGGTCGAGTCCGAGCGGATCCTCGAGAGCGCCGGCGCCGGGGCGATTCCGACGCCTCGTGCCACGCGCCGCAGAAATCTGATCGGCCTGCTGGCGGTGGCGCTCGTGGCGGCGGGCGTGAGCTATCTCGTGACCTGGAGGGAGCGGGCCTCCGGCCCGGCTCAGGAGGAGAGGGCGCCGGCGGCGGCCGCCGCTGAGCGCAAGATGATCGTGGTACTCCCGTTCGAGAGCCTGGGGCCGCCCGAAGAGGAGTACTTCGCCGCCGGCATGACCGAGGAGATCACCAGCCGGCTGGCGGCCGTGCGCAGCCTGGGTGTGATCTCGCGAACCAGCGCGGTGCAGTACGACAAGACCGGCAAGAGCCTGCCTGAGATCGGAGCGGACCTCGGAGCGGACTACGTACTCGAAGGGACGGTGCGCTGGGCGAAGAGCGGCTCCGGTGCCAACCGGGTGCGGTTCACTCCCCAGCTGATTCGCGTCGCGGACGATACCCACCTGTGGGCGGGCCAGTACGACGAGGTTCTGGAGGACATCTTCGCCGTGCAGTCCGAGATCGCGCTCGAGGTGAGCGAGCAGCTCGGCGTGACCCTGGGCGTGCCCGAGCGCGAAGCGCTCGAGGCCCGCCCCACCGAGAACCTGGAGGCGTACCAGGCTTACCTGCGGGGCCGCTCTCTCTTGGGGCGTATCGGCGGTGAGCTACGCAGTCCCCCGGCCGCCGAGAGCTTCGAGCGAGCGGTCGAGCTCGACCCCGGTTTCGTGCTGGCGTGGGCCGAGCTCTCCGTGGTTCGGTCTCGGATCTCTTACGGCGGCAAGGACCCGAAGAAGCGACAGGCAGCGCGGCAAGCGCTGGAGCGGGCCATCGAGCTGGCACCAGACGCACCCGAGGTCAAGCTCGCGGACGCCTACTACGAGTACTATGTCGAGAGGAACTTCGACCGTACCCTCGAGCTGTTGAGCCGGATCGACGAAACCCGCCCCAACGACGCCGAGGCGCTCGAGCTGAGGGGCTACATCCTTCGCCATCAGGGGCGATGGGAGGAAGCCCGGGAGGTCTTGGAGCGGGCGGCCGAGCTCAACCCCCGGGATCTCTGGCTTCTAGGGAGGCTGGCCGCGTTCGTTCTGCTGCCTCTCGAGCGCTACGCAGAGGCGATGGACGTCACCGACCGCGCCATCGCTCTAGGGCCCGATCAGCGGCTTCTCTACGACACCAAGGCCGGCATCTATTGGGCGTGGAAGGGAGCCCTGGTGGAGGCGCGGGCCGCCCTCGAGACCCTGCCGGCACAGAACGACTTCTCCCGGATGATGGAGTTCTATCAGGCGATCTACGAGGGGAGTTATCCAGCGGCGCTCGAGCCCCTGGATTCGATGGACCCGGAGTGGGTCGAGGGGTTGACCTTCGGCCGCTGGCCCAGGGCTCTCCTCGAGGCCTGGGTCTACGAGTTGCAGGGGGAATCTGACCTCGCAGAATCGGCCTACGCGGGAGCGCTCTTATTGGCGGAAGCGGAGCTTCGGCTACGCCCTGAAGTGCCGCAGGTGCACAGTGTGCTCGGATACGTATACGCCGGCCTGGGCCGGAAGGAGGAGGCCATCCGGGCAGCCAAACGGGCCGTCGAGATCAGGTCGCTTGCCGGGGATCTGGGTTGGGGCTCAGTCGATTACCTCAAACACCTGGCGATCGTATACACACGGGTGGGCGAGTACGAGGCGGCGCTCGACGAGCTCGAAATCCTGCTCTCGGTTCCATTCGAGAAGATCTCGATTCCCTTGGTCCGGATCGAGCCCTGGTGGGAGCCGCTGCGCGATCACCCGCGCTACCGGAAGCTGATCGGGGAATCGGGCCGCCCTACCCCAGGGGAACTCGAGAGTAGAAGGAGCCGAAGCCCCTAGGAGCGGTTCAGAGCCATGAGCTCCGACTTCGTTCCGGCCCTTAGAACATGGCTGGGCAGGCTCCGGCCGAGGAAGCCTGCGATCCGCTCCGACGCCTCTCGGACGCGATCCAGGTCCACGCCGGTCTCGATGCCCATCTCCGAGCACATATAGACGAAGTCCTCGGTGGCGATGTTCCCGCTAGCACCCTTCATGATCGGTGTTCCCCCGAGGCCGCCGAAGGCGGTGTCGAAGGAATCGACTCCCTCTTCGAGCGCCGCCAGCGCGTTGGCCAGCGCCATGCCACGAGTGTTGTGCAGGTGGAGCCAGAGCCGACGGCCGGCCAGGACCTCCTGCACCTCTCGTACCGAGGAGCGAACCTGGCGGGGATTGGCCAGACCGTAGGAATCGGCCACGCCGATCGCCGCGGCTCCGAGTCCGATGAAACGCTCGGTCAGCTCGATCACTCGCTCGATCGGCACATCGCCCTCGATCGGGCAGCCCAGGGCGACGCCGAATACCACGGACGCATCGATCCCCCGCTCTTGGGCACTCTCCGCGATGCGCGCAAAGCGCTCGGCCGATTCACTGATCGATAGGCCGACGTTGGTCTGGTTGTAGCTCTCAGTCGCACAGACCACCACGCGTATCTCGTCGATTCCTCCGACCTCGAGGGCACGTTGAGCACCCTCGAGATTCGGCACGAGTGCGCTGAGGCGGACATTCCACCGATCTTTGACAGCCGCCAGGACCTCGGCGGCATCCGCCATCTGCGGTATGACCCGCGGATGAGCGAACGCGGTCACCTCGATCTCGCCCAGCCCGGCACTGGCCAACCCTTCGACCGTTGCTACCTTCAGATCGGTCGGAACGAACCGGTCCTCCATCTGGAAGCCGTCGCGCGGGCCGACCTCGATCAGGCGGACGCGCTCGGGCAGATTGTCACTCGGCGTCATCTTGAACCAGCTGCAGGTAGACGCCGAAGGTCTCATCCATTTCCAGATCGACCAGCAGCCAACCCTCGACCCCCCGACGCGGGACTCGATTGACGAGTCGTATCCCCTCGCCCTCGATGCGCTCAGCCTCCGCTGTGACGTCGTCAACTTGAAAGCCGGCATGGAAGAAGCCCTCTCCGTGCTCCTCGAGGAAACTCGAGACCGGCCCGTCCCCCACAGGTTGCACAAGCACCAGCCAGACGTTGTCGAGCTCGAAGCGCACCAGCTCGACGCCACGGTCGTCGAGCCGTTCTCTGCCCAGCGGCTCGATGCCGAAGATCCGCGAGTATCTTTCTGCCGCCGCGTCCAGATCGCGAACCACAAAGTCGATGTGATGCACGCGTCTCAGCACATCAGCCGCCGCCTACCGAGAGGCCCTGGATGTAGGTCAAAACTGCGTCAAGCTCGGTCACGTCGCCGTACTTGCCCTGAATGTCCAGCAGATTGGCTCGGTGCGCTTCCGGCGAGCGGTCGCCGACACACTCCTCCGGCACGATCGGGCGGAACCCGTGCTGCAGCGCATCAACAGCAGTCGCGCGAATACAACCGCTGGTGGTCGCGCCCGAGACGATGAGTGTGTCGACAGACCGCGCAGTCAGTTCCGAGGCCAACCCAGTGCCGAAGAAGGCTGACGCGTATTGCTTCTCAATCAGCACTTCCTGTGGACGACGCTCCAGGCGTGGATCCAGCTCGACCTCCTCGCTACCCCGTATTAGAACCGCCAGCGAGGGCACCTTGCGCACAAACACCCCGGCATCGCTGAGGTCAGGGCTGTAGGCTGTCGTCGTGAAATAGACTGGCACCTCTATGGACCGCGCGCTATCCAGCAAGCGGCGAGTTGCTCCCACTACGGCATCCAGATCGGAACCCAGCGGAGAGGAGACTCTGGTGAAGCCTAGAATGAGATCGACGACCAACACGGCTGGCCGGCGGCCAAAGCCCATCTCGCCGGCAAGGCCCTTCGCCGCATACTCGGCCAGCACGTTCTCAGCGGAACGATCCGGTTCATCCGCCATTGCAACCTCGTTGGTGGCTCCGGTTAGATGACACCCTTCTCCTCGAGGGACTCGATCTCTTGCTCCGAGAGCCCGAGAACACCTCCCAGAATCTCGTGGTTGTGAGCGCCCACCGGCGGCCCCGCCCATTCGGTAGAGCCTGGGGTTGCCGATAGCTTCGGCAGAATCGCCGGTACCTGGAGGGACTTGCCGCCGGCCTCGACCTCTTCGAACAGGCCTCTCGCCTGGAAGTGTGGGTCCTTGACCATCTCTTCCACGCTGTAGATCGGCCCTGCCGGAACGCCCGCTTCCTCGAGTTTCGCGAGCACCCCTTCAACCGTCAGATGCGACGTCCATTCAGCGATCGCGCCATCGACCTCCTGCTGGTGCTCCACGCGGCCCGGGTTGTCGGCGAACCGCTCGTCCTCCGCCATCTCCGGCCTGCCCGCGGCCCGCATCAACCGTCTGAAGATGGAGTCGCCATTGCCGCCGATAATGACCCAGCGCCCGTTCTTGCACGGATACGTGTTCGTCGGCACGATCCCGGTGATCGTCGAGCCCGATGGCTGCCGAACCACTCCGCAGCGATCGTATTCAGGAACCACCGCCTCCATCATGTTGAATACCGATTCGTAAATAGCGGTATCGACGAGCTGGCCTGCCGTGCCAGCGCGCTGCCCGCGATCTCGATGATAGAGCGCCATGACAATTCCGAATGTGGCGTGGAGCGCGGCCAGCGAGTCGCCTAGGCTCAGGTTGGGCCGCACCGGCGGCTGGCCTGGAAGTCCGTTGACATAGCGAAAGCCGCCGACACCCTCGCACACGGATGCGTAGCCGGGCAGACTCGCGTAGGGACCGTCCTGACCGTATCCGGAGATTCTGCAGTAGATCAGTCCCGGATTCGTGGCTTCGATCTCATCCGGACCCAGACCCCACTTCTCCATGGTTCCGGGCCGGAAGTTTTCGATCAGAACGTCCACCTGGTCGGCGAGACGTCGCGCCAGCCGTCGTCCCTCTTCTTCCCGCAGATTGAGCGTAATGCACTTTTTGTTGCGGCCCAGCGTGTACCACCAAACAGCAGTACCACTGTCGTCGAGAACTCTCCAGCCGCGGACCGCATCGCCCTTGCCCGGTGGCTCGATCTTGATGACCTCGGCTCCAAAATAGCCGAGCAACGTGCCCGCGAAGGGACCCGCCATGAGCTGGCCCATCTCGAGAACTTTCACGCCAGCGAGTGGCTTTTTCCCCAAGCCGATTCTCCCGCTGCGAGAGTTGGCTAGAACCGGACGCCCAGCTCGATACCCGCCCGTCGCAGAGATCCCGGGTGAATGAAGGAACCGCCGAACTCGGGCGCAGTGATCACTTCCTCTAGATAGTCCTCGTCAGTGACGTTGTCCGCGAATAGCGTGACCGACCAACGCTCTTCCTGCAACCCGACGCGGAAGTCGATCTTCTCGTAGGCGTCCCGGCGCGTGAGGGAGTAGTCACCGATGCCCAGGGTTGGGAAAAAGACGTTGAACAGCGTTACCCGCTCGTTGTTCTGGACCGTGTGAAACCAGGTGTCCCCGACCATGGTCAGATAGGCGCTGGCGTTGAATACCCACCGATCGGTAACCGGCTTGCTGAAGTCGAGAGCCAGGTTGGCGGTCATGTCCGGTGTGTATGGAGACTCATTGCCGACAGTCGCGGGCCGCGACGAGTTCGCGTCGATCTCACTGTCGGTCACGTTGACGCCGGCCGAGACATTGAGATGGTTGCCGGCTCTCCAGCCGAAGCCCAACTCGTAGCCCTGGATCGACACCTCATCGATATTCGACACGACTCTCAACAAGCCGAACGGGCCCACCAAGAACTCGAAAAATTGCATGTCGTCGACAGAGACATCGTAGAAAGCCCCTTCGAGATAGAAGTCGTCGGTGACATCGGATTTGAAGCCCAGCTCGAAGGCACTGGAAGTCTCCTTTTCGAACCGATCTTCGATCAGGAGATCCGCGCCCAGCAGCGTGTTGATGAACAGGTTCACGGTCGCGTTAGAGCCCTGGTTATTGAAGCCACCGCTCTTGAAGCCGACGCCCCAGCTCCCGAAAAGGGTCGTCGAGTCGCCGGTGTCCCAAGTCAGACTCACCTTGGGCTGAAACTCCTCGAAAGTCTCGCTCTGGGGAACAATGCCACCCGGGTTCAGGAACGGATCGAGCCCCGGATTCAGTGGCGCGTCGCCCGTGAACATCCCGTCCAGGCTAAAGTCCACGTGCTGAGTGCGCGCGTCGGTTGGGACGAGATTCCGGACCGCGCGATCTTCCTGGTCGAAGCGAAGGGCCACTGAGAGCTCGACGTCCTCGCTGACGTCGTAGCGAACGGCGCCGAAGAGCGCGGTGACCTCGGTCTGGAAGTTGTCGTGTACGAGTTGCTCGGTGGGATTGGCGCCGCTTTGCGGCACGAACAGGCTCTCGACGACGCCCTGGCCCTGATCGATGCCCAGGTTGACGCCGACTTCGCGATCGATGTCCAGGTAGTAGACACCGGCCTGCCAGCGCAGTCGGTCGTTGGCCTCGCCCGAGAGCCGCGCTTCGAAGCTCAGATCCTCCTGATTGCGGACCTGGAACTGGGTTCCGTCGCAGCTCGTCGGAGTGTACGGCCCGAAGATCGAGGCCTCGGGAACCGGAGCCAGGATCTGAGGTAGAGGTAACGTCACTCCCTGAGCGGAGAGCGCAGCTGTCGTGTCACGGCACGTGGGCTCGAACCAGAAGAAACCGAACGCTCCGCTGGTACCGTCGGCGAAAAACTGGTTCTGGATGTCGCTGTAGAGAACCCATGCCGTCAGGTCGCCCCAGTCGAACTCCCGATCCAGCTTGGCCGAGAGCTCGAGCGCCTCTTGATCGTTCTTCGGGTCGATGTTGGGTTGAAATACGAACTCGTGAGCATTGACGTCCTCGTGCAACGGCGGCAGTCCAAAGGCGCCGGCAAGTCCCGGCAGCGCGAAAGCGGCATTGAATGTGATCGAGGCCGCTTCGACCTCTCCGTAGCGAGCCTTGAGATCCCAGCTAGTGCGGTCGTCGGGCTCCAGAACCAGGCGACCACCGAAGTTGAACGCCTCGAAGTCATCGACGATATCGCCGCCCTGAAAGGTGTTGGTGTAGAAGCCATCGCTCGACCGCCAGTCCGCGTTGAGTTGGTACTTGGCGCCACTGCCCCCCGCCGGTCCTCCGAAGGTCACCGACCCCAGTGTCGTCGAGTCCTCCGCGAAACCAAGCCTGAGCTCGCCCGAGAACTCGTCGCCGGGCTGCTGGGTCGTGACAATCATGGCTCCGGCGGCGGCATTGCGCCCGTAGAGCGCGCCCTGGGGTCCCTTGAGGACCTCGATCTGCCTCAGGTTCCCGTACTCCCGGTTGAACGCCGCCGGGTTGGTCATCAGGATCCCGTCGACAATGAAAGCGAAGCTGTTTTCGGCATCGCGCGAGCCGTTGATGCCGCGAATGTTCACCTGTGTGTCCGCAACCTCGGCCGCATTGACCATGGATACTCCCGGCACGAGCTTGATGAAGTCCTCGGCCCGTTTGACTCCAACGGCTTCGATCTGGGCATCGGTCAGAACCGAGACCGTGGCGGGCACGTCTTGCAGCACCTCCTCGGTTTGCCGGGCCGTCACCGTGATGACCTCCTTGACTTCCTCCTGCGGGGCCTGCCCTTCGTCATCGGCCGAACCGGTGTCGTCCCGAGCCATCTGAGCCAAAGCCGGAGCCGTCGCGGGTCCCGAGATCAGGATCGCCAGGCCGATCAGAACGATCAGGAGAATTCTCGTGTTCCAGATTCGCATGCGGGTGCCTCCTTTTCTACCGCCGACGCCTCGAATCAAACGCCTATCGAACGAGCCACGCTCTCACCCTTGCCGGAATCGCTGGATCCAAGCCATAGCCTAGACTCCCGTGCCGGCGTAGGCGCTTGTCTCGAGTGCCCTGTTGTTATACGGTCTAGTTGTCTAGATGTCAAGATAGATCGGTCGTTTGTTCGGAGCATTGCTTGGCTCGAACACGGTCGATCAGGCAGTTCTTTAACCCACGCCGCGGCCTCCATGGCCGCTCACAACTAGCCTGAGAGGGAGCAATTCATGGCCTATCGACTAGGAGTGGACGTTGGCGGCACGTTCACGGATCTCATGCTGGCCCACGATGAAACCCAGGGGGTCTTTCGCGTCAAGACGCCTTCGACCCCGGCGGATCCTTCGAAGGGCGTTCTGGTCGGAGTCCACCGGATTCTGGAGGAAAGCGGCGTTGCCGCCGGCGACCTCGCCTATGTGATGCACGGAACGACCGTCGCTACGAATGCCGTTCTCGAGGCGAAAGGAGCACGGGTCGGCCTGATCACCACCAAGGGTTTCGGGCAGATCCTGCATCTGGCCCGGTCGCAGACACCGGGACCGCTGGCAGGCTGGATCATCATGATCAAGCCCGACCCGCCGGCGGCGCTCGAGGACACTCGCGAAGCCGACGAGCGCATGGACGCACGGGGGAACGTCGTCGACCCTCTCGACGAGGCTCAGGTGAAACGGCTCATCGACGACCTGATCGGCTCGCGGGTCGAGTCGCTGACCGTCTCGCTGATCAATTCCTACGCCAATCCAGAGCACGAAAGGAGAATCAAAGAGCTGATCGCCGAGTCCCATCCCGACTTCCCGGTCACGATCTCATCCGACGTGTTGCCGGAATTCCGTGAGTATGAAAGGACTCTGACGGCTTGTATGAACTCCTACGTCCGGCCCAAGGTCGCCGGCTACGTCAAGAACCTCGAGAGCTCGCTCAAGGATCTCGGCGTCGGCTGTCCGGTCAATATTCTGCGCTCCGACGCCGGTCTCATGAGTCTCTCCCTCACCCAGGAAAAGCCGGTCTACGGCGTCCTCTCCGGACCGGCCGGGGGCGTTGCGGGAGCGATCGAGGTCGCCACACGAGCGGGCTTCGGCGACATCCTGACCTTCGACATGGGCGGCACCTCCACCGACGTGGCGCTATGCCAGAACGGCCGGCCGACCATCGCCCGCGAGACCGAGCTCGGTCATTTCAGGGTCAAGGTGCCGAGCGTCAATGTCCATTCGGTGGGTGCCGGTGGAGGCTCTGTCGCCCACGTGCCGGAGATCACCAGAGCGCTTCGCGTCGGGCCGGAGTCGGCCGGCGCCGATCCCGGCCCGGCTTGCTACGGCAAGGGCGGCGAGGCCCCAGCCGTGACCGACGCCAACGTCGTCGTGGGGCATCTTCCACCGAGCCTCATCGGCGGCGAGATGGAGCTCGACGTCGAAGCAGCGAAGGCCGCCGTGGCCAAGATCGGCGAGGCCCTGGGACTCGATGTCTTCCAAGCAGCGCAAGGCATGCTCGACATCGTCAATGAGAACATGGCCGGTGCGCTGCGCCTGGTATCGGTGCAGAGGGGTTACGATCCCAGAGACTTCGCCCTGGTCGCGTTTGGTGGCGCAGGCCCCATGCATGCCAACGCGGTCGCAGCCATCATGGGCTCTTTCCCGGTCCTGGTCCCGCCGGGGCCGGGCTTGCTCTGCGCGGAAGGCGATCTCGTAGCCGACTTTCGCGAAGAGTTCGCTCAGACCTTCATCCGTACCGTCAGCGGAGCCGAGGCCCAAGAGGTCGTTGCGACCTTGCGCGCACTGGGTGAAGAGGCGGGCGGCTGGCTCGAGCGCGAAGGTGTCGCCACGGATCGGCAAAGCGTCGAGTACTCGGTCGACATGCGCTACTACCGCCAAGGGTACGAGATTCCGATTGCGGTTTCGGTCGAGGACCTGGACGAGAACGGGCTCGAGGTTCTTGCCGAGCGATTCAACGAGATCCACGAGCAGTATTACGGCTACCGTATGCCGGCCGAGTGCGAAATGGTCAACCTGCGGGCGGTGGGTGTGGGCAGAGTTCCTCACCCGCGAATGCCCGAGGCGGACACCTCCTCCGGCGCGGATGCGTCGGGAGCCGTCGTCGAAGAGCACAAGGTGTACTTCGAGGGCGACTGGCTACCCACCAAGATCTACGACCGCGCCAAGCTTCAGGCGGGCAACAGGATCGAAGGTCCGGCGATCGTCGCCGAGTACGACTCGACCACGGTCGTGCTCGAGGGCTACTCGGCGGAAGTAGATCGATACTTGAACATCCTGATCAACCCCAGCAAGTAGTGGACTGCAACGCCCAACCGCTCGGACGTTACAGTCCGGAAGACGAAAGGTCATAAGAACATGCAAGGTGTAAAGGTCGCTCAGATTCCGGACATCGAAGTCGATCCGGTCACACTCGACATCATCGAGGGTGCGCTCAAGAACGCTCGGCACGAAATGGACGCGGTGCTCTTTCGCACCGCCATGAGTCCGGTCATCCGAGAGCAGCACGACGAGTTTCCGATGATCACCGACCCAAAGGGCCGTATGGTCGTCGGCCAGTTCGGCTCCTACATCTCGGAGATGATGGAGACTTACCCCGAGCCCGTCGAGCCCGGCGACGTCATCCTGACCAATGACCCCTACAAATGTGGTGGCGCCATCTCGCATGTCAATGACTGGTTGGTGCTGGTACCGATCTTCTTCGAGGACGAGTTGATCGGCTGGTCTTCGATGTTCGGCCACATGATGGACATGGGCGGACCGCTCCCGGGCTCGTTACCGACCGGCGCCAAGACGGTCTACGGCGAAGCCATGATGATCCCGCCGGTCAAGATCTTTCGCCAGGGAGATCCGGTCGACGACGTCATCAACATGATCCTGAACAACGTCCGAATGCCCGACATGAATCGCGCCGACCTGATGGGCATCGTCGCCGGCTGCCGGACGGCCGAGAAGCGCGTCCACGAGATCTGCAGACGTTTCGGAAAGACCACCTACCTCGCCGCCTGCAAGGCGCTTCTCGATCGCACCTACAATGCGATGGCTCAGCTCATCCTGCAGAACATCCCCGAGGAGCCGCAGTCCTTCGAGGACTGGGTCGATGACGACGGCCGCGGCCACGGACCTTACAAGATGAAGCTCACCATCTGGCGCGAAGGTGACCAGGCGTTCTTCGACTGGTCCGGAACCGACCCGCAGGCCATGGGGCCGATCAACTTTTATCTCAACGAAGGCATGTTCAAGATGTTCATCGGGGTCTACCTGATCATGGTCTTCGACCCGCAGATCCTGTTCAACGACGGCTTCTACCCGCTCTTGCACGTGGTCATCCCGGACGGCAGCCTCCTCCATCCCAAGTTCCCGGCGGCGCTCGGCTGCCGCACCCATGCTCTTACCCGACTCTTTGATGTCCTGGGTGGCGCGTTGGCGCGCAAGAGTCCCGAGCACACGACCGCCGCAGGCTACGGCACCTCGCCCTACATGCTCTATTCGGGCTGGGACGGCAACGGGGACTTCTACTACCTGATGGAAATCTCCTACGGTGGAATTCCGGGGCGGCCGATCGGCGATGGCATGGACGGACACTCGTGGTGGCCACTTTTCGAGAACATTCCGACCGAGTATCTCGAGTCCTACTATCCGGTGCGCATCGACGGCTACACGACCATCCAGGACTCGGGAGGTGCGGGCCTTCATCGTGGCGGCAACGGCATCGAAAAACGCTACGTCTACCTGGAGCCCGGCGAGGTTTCAATCCACGACGATCGTTGGCTCACCTACCCCTGGGGCATCCTCGGCGGCCTTCCGGGCAAGCGCTCGGAGAAAGTCCTACAGCGAGCCGACGGATCCGAGGAACGCTTGCCCTCCAAGTGCGACGAGGTCCGGGTACAGGCCGGCGATGTACTCGTCTATAGAACCGCGGGTGGCGGCGGCTGGAAGGACCCGCTCGACCGGCCGGCGGAGCGAGTCGAAGCCGACGTGGCGAAGGGACTCGTATCCCAGGCCAAGGCGGAGTCCGACTACGGCGTTCTCATCGCCGATCCCTCCGGTACCGAGAGGCTGCGCGAGACGATGCGCGCCGAACGCGGCGACGTCAAGGATTTCGACCTGGGTCCGCCGCTCGACGAAATCCTCGCCGCGTGCGAAGAGGAGACCGGACTACAGCCGCCGGCAGCTCAGGAGCCTCTGTCGTGGGCAAAGATGGAGACCGGCGAAGAGGCGATGAAGCGGGTACGCGAACAGGACAAGCGGGACGCGAGCTAGATTTCGTGACCGAACCATCGGACCGGGCGGAGTCCAAGCGCCGCCGAGGCGGCGAGAGAGGAAGCCCGGAGCAGAGCGCCCACCGCTTCGCGAGTTCCGGTGTCCCGCTCTACTATCAACTAGCTACCATCCTGCGAGAGAAGATCGTCAGCCGGGAGTATCGTCCCGGAGACCAGATCCCGCCGGAATCCGAGCTCGTCCGCAGCTACGGAGTCAGCCGCATGACCGTACGGCAGGCGGTCGCCGGACTCGAGGAAGAGGGCCTCATCCGCAAGGAGCCCGGTCGAGGGACCTTCGTCAGGGAAGACGCGGTCGCCTTCAGTGGAGATCTCGAGCTCGAGCGGTCGATCGACGACCTGATCTCCATGGGCCAAGCGACCTCGGTCGAGTTGCTCGACCTCAGCGAAACCGACGCTACCCCGAGAGAGACACGCGATCTCAAGATCGCCGAGGGCTCTCCCGTCATCCGGTGCAAGCGGCTCCGGCTGCTCGACAACGAGCCGTATTGCTACATTGTGAATCACATGCCGACCGAAATCGGTCGCCGTATCCCAAAACACAACTGGCACACCGGCTCGGTTCTCCAGTTCATTGAAGACGAGTTGGGCATACCGCTGCGGATCGTCAAACAACGCGTGCGGGCCACCCTTGCCGAGGCCAACCTTGCGCAGTCGCTCAGGGTGCGGATCGGCGCCCCCCTGCTTCTGGTCGATTACCACATTCGCACTGACGACGACCGACCCGTCGAGATGGCCGAGCTTTACTACCGGAGCGACCTCTACTCCTTCACTCTGCACCTCACACGTTCTGACGACGATGATCCGAAGGGTCCGTGGTCATTGGAAGGCCATCGACTGGAACAGTGACAGAGCGAAATCTAAGGATTAGGGCGGGAACAGCACTCGACTCTTGATCTCGAGGGCCAGTATCCGATTGAAGTGCTCCGTGGGGTGGAGAGTCTCGGGATCAATATAGAGAGCAGAGCTTGCAGAGTCGAGATTTCGATCCGCTGCCGCAACGTCCTTGGACCAGATGTGTGGCACGTGATTCTCTTCGAGCCACTGGCGAAGAAACTCCTCTCGCCAGTCGGTGCCGCCAGACAGCGGGTTGTCCGTGGGACGATCTCCGTGGAAGACAAGAAAGACGAATCCAAGGTCAGGTCTCCTCAACTCGGCGAGGGCCGCAGAGAGAATCTTCTCGTTGACTTCGAGCTTTTGCTTCCGATAGTGGCTCTCTCTTCGAAGCCTCAGAGAGAGCCACGACGGCAGCAGATCGCCGAAGACAGCTCGTCTGTACAGGTAGGAAACCACTCGAGGTGGGTGGCTGGCAAAGAACGCTTCTGCTTTCTCGTTGATGAGCGTCGCTTCCAGCTCGAGAGCGCCATCCACAACCTGGAAGCGGGGCTTCTGGCCTAGCCGGACCGAGAGAATGCTGCGGTCAAGGTCGTAAGTGAGCAGACTGAAGACTACGAATGGATCGGAAAAGAGATCTACGGATTTCTGCAAAAGGAGAAAAGACTGGTCCAGGCCGTAGCCGCCAACTCCGTAGTTGAGCAAGTAGTTCTCGCTGTTGAACTGTGAATCAGCATTGAGCAAGTCTTCGAAGCAGGGAACGCTGTCGGTACAAGCGGCAAATGAGTCGCCGTAGAGGAGGACAGGCCGCCGTCGGCCGAGTTGAGGCGAGTCGCGATGACGAAAAGTCGTGCGAGAGAAGTTCCCCACCCAGCCTAGAGCCGGGTGCGCTCGCCGAGGCGGTTTGAACACGCCATCGAAGATGAAATACAGCTTCCAGTAGAGATCCTCAGAGAGGTAGTCCGCGTAGAGAGCGGGGTCTCTGAGGCTCTCAAAGCGATCGCCTTCACTGAACAGGACGGTTCGATACCCAAGCTCTACAAAGATGAGAGAAAGGACCAGGGACGCCGCGAGCAAGCAGAACGATTGCTGCCGTCGCGTCAGGGCTCGAATGCTCTCAGAACAGGTCACCACTCGCCGCTGTTGGCCAGATTTGCTTCAGCACGCCCGCTCGGAGTCAGGCTGCCGGGAGGTTCATCCGGCGCAGGAGCTCGTCGAAGCGGGAATCATGCCGAAGCGGTTGAAACCAGTCCCAGACAACGGATCCAAGGAATCCAGGCGTGCGGAGACTCGTAGTTGAGCCAGTGGAAGGCCTCATCGCGCAGGCTTGCTCCGGTCGACTGGCCCTACATGGTCTCGGCCAGGATCTCGCTGAAGATTTCGAGGTCGAGTCCGATTGGCTGATCGACCAGCGGTCCCCGCTGTAGAACCGGCTCGCTGTCGTCGTAGATCGGACGCTCGTCCTGATACAGCAGCCCGATCGGGATCTGCTCTCCGAACTCGAGCGACTTCTCCATCGCGGCCATGAAGTCGTTGGTGTCGTGCCCCTGTTCCTCGAGCTTGTAGAGGCGCTCCTTGAACCAGCCGTAGGTGTTGAGCTTGTTGAAGGTGACACAGGGGCTGAAAACGTCAATAAGCGAGAAGCCCCGGTGGTCGATCGCCGCCGAGACGAGCTGTGACATGTGCTTGGGCTCTCCCGAGAAAGCACGCGCCACGTAGGTGGCTCCCGTGGCTAGAGCAAGAGCGAGCGGCTGGATGGGCTTCTCGACGTTTCCACGCGGTGTGCTCTTGGTCTTGTGTCCTTCGAGAGTGGTCGGCGACGCCTGGCCGGTGGTCAGGCCGTAGATCTCGTTGTCCATGACGATGTAGGTCAGGTTCAGGTTGCGCCGCATGGCGTGGATGAAGTGCGCCATACCGATGCCGTAGCCGTCGCCGTCGCCACCCACCGCGATGACGTGGAGATCGTGGTTGGCGAGCGCGGCGCCGGTAGCCACCGGCAGGGCGCGGCCGTGGAGGCTGTGGACGCCATAGGTGCGAATGAACCCCGGCAGGTTGGACGAGCAGCCGATTCCCGACACGACCAGAACATCGTGCGGCTGGATGCCGAGCTCCAATATGGCTTCCTTGAGCGACTTGAGGACGCCGAAGTCCCCGCATCCGGGGCACCAGTCGGGGTGGACCTGGCCTTCGAGGTCTTTGATGGATTGGACTTCCAGAATTGCCATTGGGTTTACCCTTTCCGTTGTGCGCGACCGACAAGAAGACTCACAGCTCCTGCCACCCGTGGATCGAGCCCGTTTCCATGCCAATGGTGAGCTTGCCCTGGGGCTCGAGGTCGGCACGCCCGACGATCTCGACCTCCCAGACCGGCTCGCCGCGGCCGTTCTCATCGAGACGCTCCATCCGATTCGGCCGCGACTTGTCGGCCAGGTGGACCCGGATGTAGTGGTACGCGATCTCGCGCGCCTCGTCTTCCTGAACGCTCAGGTCTTCCGGCCGACCGTCCAGAATCGCCTGGACGCGCTCGACGATACCGCCCGGCTCGAAGGGCTCGCCGTCGTACCTGGTGATCAAATGATCGGCCGTGAAGCCGGTTTCGGCACGCAGGTGACGGCGGAACTGGCCGGTGAAGTTTCCTTCGACCACGATCGTTCGCCGGCAAGTCTCGAGAATCGCCATAGTCTCGTTCCCGTGAAAGGGGTGCAGGTACTTGAAGTGCAGCTGATTGGCCGCGATACCCGCCTCGTTCAGACGAGCGACGGCTTCGGCGATGACGCCCCAGCTGGACCCCCAGCCGATCAGGGTCACGTCGGCCTCGGTCGCTCCCTCGAGCACCGGCGGAGCGAGCGCGGCCAGCACTCCATCCATCTTGCGCATGCGCTTCTCATGCATCTTGCGTCGTATGGCGGCGTTGGTGTGCTCGTCGCTGATCAGAACACCCTGCTCGTCGTGGTCGTCGGTGGGCGCGACATGAACGGCGCCCGGGGTGCCCGGCCTCGCCCGGGGCGAGATGCCGGAGGGTGTCAGGCGGTAGCGCTTGTAACCGTCGTTGGCCGACGTGGAGTCGCCGACGTCGGTCACCCACTCTCCGCGCTCGATCGGCACGTCATGGGTGAGCAGCTCGGGGTCGATGGTGGAGCGGTGCTCCGCCAGTAGCAGGTCGGTCATGATCAGGACCGGTAGCTGGAACCTCTCGGCCAGGTTGAACGCCTCGACCGCCGTGTAGTAACAGTCACGGGCGTCGCAGGGCGCGATGATCACGCGCGGATAGTCCCCTTGCGAGGCGCCGTAGATCTGGTTCAAGTCGCCCTGTTCGGTTTTGGTCGGCAAGCCGGTCGAAGGGCCGCCTCGGGTTACATTGACGATCACGACCGGGGTCTCGATCATGCCGGCCATGCCAATAGCCTCGGTCATGAGGGCGAAGCCCCCGCCCGACGTCGCGCACATGGCTCGTACTCCCGCCTGCCCGGCTCCAATCGCCAGATTCACGACCGCGAGCTCGTCTTCCGCTTGTTTGACCACCACGCCTACCTTTTCGCTGTGGGCGGCCAACCAGTGCAGGATGAAAGAGGCCGGGCTCATCGGGTAGGCCGAGTAGAATTTGCAGCCTCCGGCTACGGCTCCCAGAGCAGTCGTGAGGTTCCCGGTGACCACCGGGCGGCGTTTACGAGTGAAGTTCCACTCGTACCCGAGCGTGTCGGTTTCGCGTACAGCGTGATCGTAGCCCGCTCTCAAGGCCTGCGCGTTCTGGTCGATCACCTCGGCGGGCTTGTGTTTGAAGGTCTCGGCGATGAGCTCGCGCGTGACCTCGATCTCGAAGCCGGCCAGATGAAGAAGCGCTCCGAGCAGCACGGTGTTCTGCATCACCGGCAGAAGTCGGCCCATGTCGCGGGTGAGATCCTTTACCGGCACCGCCATGACCTGGACACCGGCTGGGACCAGGCCCGGTTCCCAGCTCACCCGCGACGAATTGAGCAAGATCGCGCCGCCCGGATCGACCTCACGAGCGTGCCGCTCGAAGCTGTCCTCCCCGAGAACCATCAGCAGATCGAGACGGTCGCCGTGGCTGTGGACCTTGTCCTCCGAAAACCGCAGCTTGAGCCAGGTGTGGCCGCCTCGGATGAGAGACTGATAGCTGTTGTAGGCGAAAAGATGAAGACCCAGCCGCGCCCCTGATCGCGCGAGCGTGTCGCCGGTCTTATCGAGGCCGTCGCCTGCAGCGCCGGCGATGCCTACAGTCAGTTCTGTAGCCATGTCAATTCCGAGATCCGTGACGTAGCTCTATGTCCGACCGTGAGCTTCAGTGGGTTCTGCTCCCTCTGTCAGGTTGCCTAACACATTATCTTAGCATTACTCAGCGAAGCTCGGGGCGAGGATCGTGGTACGTCACCCGCACCGAATAACGGTTTTGAAGGCTGGCGAGAGCCAACTGACCACAACAGTCGACAACTCATGCAAATCCCGGTTGAGCGCTGGTTCCCGGCGAATTGGCCGCTACGTGCGGCCTGATCGCACTTCTCACTCGACGGTCTTCGCTGGCCGAGTCGCGCCGACTGCGGGTGCACAACAAGGCCGGGACGCGCGGCTGCGCCCGGCCACGCTCAGGCGTAGTCGAAGAGCGGCGGGAAGAGGAGGACCACCAGCCAGGCCCACACCAAATAGACCGGGATGTAGACGGTCTGCCATCGCTCCAGCGCCGTGAAGGTGCCGCGGCCGCGCACGAACCTCCAATAGAGCCAGGACGACCAGCCGAGGTTGGCCAGCAGGATGATGTTCTCTCCCAGCGCCGCCACCTTGTTGGCACTGAAGCCGAACTCGGAGATCCGCGCTGCGATCGCCAGGAGTGCGAGCGCGTCGACGACCAGGGCGGCGACCACCAGCACCAGCTGCAGGACGTCGAAGCCACCAGCCGGAGCCCTGGGATCGCGGGCGGAAAGCGCGTAGAGCAGCAAGCCGAGGACCAGCACCAGCAGCAGATCGAAGCCGATGAGAAGTTCCCGCTCGACGTCGAGGCCACTGCCGGTCACCGCCATGGTCCCCAGGAAGCCCAACAGCAGCACAGCGAACAGCGGCGTGAACAGCCGTGTCAGCACCGGCGCCATGTTCTCGACCACGCTCTGCTTGGCCTCGACCAGCCATCCGGCGATGATCACCGCGCCCATCGCACCGCAGGGGACCACCCAGTTCTCCAGCAACCGCTCGGCGTCAAGGCCGATAGCGCTAAAGAGCAGCATCGTAAACAGCATGAAGACCCCGCCGCCCAGCGCGATGAGCACGTAGTAGATGAACCACTCGCCCGAGAAGCGCACGAAGTCCATACGTCGGGAGTGATTGCGCCAATCACCGCCGGCGTAGGCAAAGCCAACCGCCAGCCAGAGAGCGATCGGCAGATGCAGGGCCGTCAGCACCTGTGTGGCGCCGCCGTCGATCACAAACGGGAAAACGTTAGCGAAGACGGCTCCGACGACGAAGGGCAGGGGCAGCCAGCGCCACAGAGCCGCGCTGAGTCGCCGCTTCCAGGCGAAGTAGCCGGCGAGGAAGGGTAAGGCGAAGAGGCTCAGATTGCGGCCATAGAACGAGGCGCTCGCGTCGCCGTCGAACCCGATGCCGAACAGCGCTGGTACCTTGATCGCCAGCGCCGCGGCGATCGCCAGGCCGACTGCCACCAGGAACTCTCTACGTCCGGCGCCGCCCTCCTTGTCTGCGTCCTCCGAGGACACCACGAGCTGCTTCCACAGACGCTCCGAGTACTCGCGGGCGAACTCCCGCGACAGCTCGTCGAGATCGCCGACGCGCTTGACGGCGACGAGAAACGCCTCGTCGCCGCTCAGCCCGCCGTCGACCAGTGCCGCGACCTGGTCGCGAAGATGATCCTCCAGCTCCTCGACATCGACGCCGTGGATCGCCTGCCGGCGACGCAGGTAATTCCGCCAGCGACCGATCTGCTCTTCGAGCGCGTCGTTCCACTCGTTCGCTGCCATCACTTCAAACCTCCTGCGGATCGAGCATCACCGACCAGATACCGCGCAGCGTCTCGTCAACCGCCTGCCACTGGCGGCGCTGCGAATCCAGATGATCGAGACCCTGTTCGGTGATGCGGTAGTACTTGCGCCGGCGACCCGTCTCCGACGTCCCCCAGCTCGCTTCGAGATAGCTCAGCCGTTCCAGCCGGTGCAGTACCGGGTAGAGCATGCCGTCGGTCCATTCCAGCCGACCGCTCGACAGTTCTCCGACCCGCTTGATGATGGCGTAGCCGTAGCTCGGGCCCTCGGCGAGGATCGCCAGCACCAGTTGAGTCGCCGAGGCCGCCACCAGGTCTTTGCCGATGTTCATCGCGATCATGCGTCGAGCAGGCGCATCTCCATAGAGGCTCGCCCATACATAGAACAATTATACATTGTACCTCTATGTATAGTCAACTTCAACACTTCAACCGCAAGGAAGATCCCCAAAGACGTAGACCCCTGTTGCCATATTGAGGGAGCTACCAAGAGAACTGGCGGAAGCGCATGGGTAGCTCTAGAGCCACGTCGCCGCAGGCGGCGAGGCGACCACCGATGAGCATGCGGTTCGCGCTGGATGTCGGCGTGCGCCCTGCCGTCATCGAGGCGGAGCACACCCGCGGAGACGGCGGGCCCCGGTCCGTCCGCGATGCCCCCGCGCACCGCCAGCGCTGCCGTAGAATCCCTCCATGAGCACCCCTCCCGAGACCTTCGCCCACGCGATCAGCCAGCGCCTGCGCGCCAAGGCGCTGTCCTTCCCCGAGACCAGCGAGGGCACCAGCTGCGTCAACCGCGCGTTCAAGGTGCGCAAGAAGAACTTTGTGTTCGTGGGCGAGAAGGACGACAACGTGCGTGTGATGGTGAAGCTCTCCGAGTCGCTGGACGCGGCCCGGGCGCTCGGCGATCCGCGCATTGGCCTGGGCAGCATCGGCTGGGTGACGCTCAACTTCGCGCCTGACGATGCGCCCGATCCCGAGATGCTCGAGGGGTGGATCGAGGAGAGCTTCCGCACGCTGGCGCCCAAAACCGTCGTGCGGAAGTGGGAGGCCGGCGGCTGAAGCTGCCCGGTGACCCCCGGCACGCCGCCTCGCCCCCCTCACCTCGGCCGCACGGATCCCGCCGCCTCGTCCCTCTGACTACGCGGCGCGGTGCCTCGGCGGTGTGCTGGGGCGGGCGCATGTTCCCGACTCCTCGGCGAGCACGGGGCCTTCCTCAATCCTCCAATTCCCCTCTGGCCCGGCTCAACGAATCCCTTGAGTACCAGATACCACGTGACATCGTTCCGTACAGCCGGAGCGTGTTGCCGATGTCCTCGAGCGGATCCGCATCAAGCAGAATGAGGTCGGCGACGTACCCCTGCTTGATGCTCCCCAGATCCTTGCTACGCGGCACATACTTGCGCAAGAACCATCCTGGCGTCGCCGTCGCCGCCTTCAGGGCATCGGCCGCGGTCAGTCCGGCGGCTATGAGCTCCCTTAGCTCAAGGTGAATCGCCCTCCCTGGAAACAGACCCTCGACACCGGCATCCGTGCCAGCCAGGAGTGGAACATCTCGAGCATTCAGCCGTGTCACCAGCTCGTGAACGAACTCGACCTGACTATCGATGTCCCTCCTTCTCTCCCTGCGAAGTTGACGACGCGGCGGATTGTCTATCCTCCATCGCGCCTGCATCGCGGGATCAAGCAGCGCGAATTCTCGGTCCGCAAGAACGGCATTCCAGTCATCATCATTCGACTGCTCGGCCGCCAGAATGGACAGGTTCGCTGTGACTGTAGCGCCAGACTCTGCTATGCGTTCCACGAGGTCGTCCAGCACAGACATATCGGGCTGCGCGTTCGCCATGCACTGCCAGAAGTCGTCGGTGCACGATGGATCAAAGAAGTACGTGTAGTAGAAGAGCGAAGCGTGCGCGAACATGACCTGCCCTGGCATACGCACTCTTTTGGCTCGTCAACCCGATTCGGTCGAACATGGGTCCCGTCAAGAACAACCGGGGGCCGGAGATCTCACCGCGTTCGAGCTGATCGCGTAGGCGAAGGAAATCCGTTATCTGTCCACGTTGGCCACTCATCTGCAAGACAGATGTGACGCCGTATCTCAGATTGCCGAGAAGATCGGAGCGGCCGGAGAGGTGGACGTGCATGTCGACAAGGCCGGGCAGTACGAACTTGCCCCTCGCGTCGACTCGATCGAATCCGGCAGGAACGACCGTTGACTCGGACGGGCCCATTGAGAAGATGGTTTCTCCTCTCACCAGGATGGTGTAGTCGGTGAGCACGCCGGCATCGGCCATGGTAATGACCGTTCCGCCTGTGATCGCGATTCCGTCCGGTGCCAGGGCCTGCGCGGGATACGCCAATAGTGCAGACAGTGACCACTTGATGATCGTGTGGACGGCGATGCTATTGCTACTCATTCCGGTGGCGGGCAACGAGTTGCCTAGCTTGACTACCGCGCGTGGTACCCAGGGGTTACATTGGACCTACGCCCAAGTGGCCCGGAGTTCAGCGCGGCAAGCGTTCGACAGAGCGCGAGAGCGAGACGAGGGGTCGGTGCTCCCGGGCCGCTCGCCCGGACAGGTAGCCGGCGTGAACATGGCCCGCCTACCGCCGCCGATCAGCCACTGATTAGGAGTTGCAGGCCGAAGCCGAGCAGACCGACTCCGAACACGGCCTCCGTTACTTGGCTCCAGCGGGCCCATTGTCGGCGGAACGACGGGCCTCCGGTCAGAGCTGCGAAGAGCATCCAGTAGCCGAGAGACTGCGCGATGAAGATCCCCGCAAGAAGATAGATCGTCTCCCGCGACGCCACCGCCCCGGCAAGCTGACCGAAGAGGGCAAGGTACAGAATCGTAACTTTCGGATTCAACAAGTTGATCAGGAATCCTTCCCGGAAGCTTCTCGCCGACCCTTCAGACCTCGCGCGATCAGGCATCTCTGCCTCAGGAGTGGGATCGCGCCGGAGGAAGCGCGCGGCCAGAAGTCTGATGCCGAGGTACCCGAGGTAGAGAGCGCCGGCGTAGCGCAGGACCAGTGCCAATCGCTCAGTCCGCAGGAGCAGCTCCGCCAGGCCCGCCGCACTGGCGGCGATGTGGACAGCTGAGGAGGCTGTAATGCCCAGCGCCATCGCGTAGCCGAGGGACCGCCCACCGCGCGCGCTATTGCGGACCATCAGCACGGCCGTTGGTCCGGGCGAGATCATCCCGGCCAACTGGACCAGGGCCAACGCGAGAACCCCTTGAGTCATGAGTTACCCTGGTCGCCGTCGGTTGTCTTCGTTCGCAGCAGGAAGCCGAGGGCCTCGTCGGTGGCGACCACCCGACAGAACTCGCCGTCGAGGCTCGCGAGATGGGCCGCGTGAATCTCGTCAGCGCTGAGAGTTCTCCCGTCCCGGGCCCGGCGCGCGAACGCTACGGTGGCGTCCTCCGCCAGCCATACCCGGAAGCCCAGGTCGCCAGCCATGCGAGTCGTGGTGGAGACGCAATGGTCCGTCGTGAAGCCCGCGACCACCAGTGATGAGATCCCCCGCTCCCGCAGGTGATCCTCCAACCCGGTCCCAATGAATGCGCCGTTGACCTGCTTGTTGAAGACGGCCTCTCCAGGGACCGGCATGGCCTCTGGCTTGAACTCACAACCGGGGCCAGAGGGCCTTAGCGGCGAACCCTCCTCGATCGAGCAGTGCCGGACGTGGATCACGGGGCTGCCGTCGTCCCGCCACCCGGCGAGCAGGCTCTCGATCTCTCCCTCGGCATTCGGATTGTTGCGCGCGCCCCAGGTCGGGTCGTCGAAACCAACCTGGACGTCCACCAGAAGGAGGGCGATCCCCGCCTCTGAGTCGCTGTCTTTCATCCACTGCCTCATCGTTCCTCCTTCGATCCGGCGACTCGCGCCGCCCCGGCCGGGTTCTGGGACGGCCCTCGCCGCGGGCTCGCAGTCAAGCGATCCAGGTAGAGCTCCGATCTGACCGCGGCTACCAGTTCCGCATCTGCAGTCATGGCGCGCAGCAGTGACAGCGAGGCCTCATAGCTCACGACTGCGCCACTCGATGTGACGAGGTCGCCGTCTACGACGATCTCGGTCTCGGTCACAGTCGCCATGGGGTTGCGCTTCGCCAGGTCGGCCTCGCCGCCCGGATAGGTCGTCACTCGCCGCCCCTCCAGCAGGCCGGCCTCACCCAAGAGGAAGGCACCCGCGCAGTGACTCGCGACGTACGAGGCGCCCCGTGCCCGGTCGCGGATGAAGTCGCGCAGTCGCGGGTCCGCGGTCAGCGGCGCCATCTCGGTCGCGCTCGGAACCACTAG
>JBHHWO010000003.1:0-67152 GCA_046756565.1 Thermoanaerobaculia bacterium
GCAGCTCCGACGCGAGGAGCGCCGGCGGGCGCGCCAGGCGGAGTCCGACAACTAGTGTCCTGTCCCAGTGATTCGCTACACAAATCTCGGGCCTTTCTGCACGCTGCCGGCGTTGCCACTCCTCAACATAGGCCCAGCTATGCTTGCGTCGTGGGCGCCTTGGCAGCGCACACCATGACCTCGAGCCTTATGCACCGAACCACTGGGACAGGACACTAGCAGCCCGTCGTAGAAGTCCAGATGGTCGCGCGACAAGGTCTTACGGTACGCTTGCAAGGCACGAGGAGGACTCGATGCGGTGTCATCGTGGACGACGAGTAACGCCGCAGGCGTGCCGTAACCCCTTGTCGCCCTGAGGGTTGCGGCGGCATGGGCGCTCGCAACGCGACCGTCTCGACTTCTACGACGGGCTGCTAGTCTTTGCCAGGGACCGAGGGATTCAGGGGATCGCGGCGCGTTCTCGGGTGAGGCGCCTGGATCTCGGCTTTCTCGTCCTCGATCTGGACCACGCCATTCAGAGGCTGGTCGGTAGTGATCGTTATCGAGTAAAGCCCGGCAAGCTCGTCCCGCGGCGTGCGTGAGTCCTCGATCGCGAGAACATAGTGTCCCGGTCCACCGAGGGTTAGCGTCACGCTCTCGCCGCCCGCCAGCCCCGCCATGTTCCAAGGGGCGAAGGAGTTGGTCAAGATGTTGGTGCCCGTCGTCGGATCGACGCCGGGCGCGAATAAGAACAGCTCCACATCCAAGAAACCGTCGTCGTCGACCATGATCGTGATGCGGGTACCCGGACTCGGCACCGTCAGCCGCCACCAATCGCTGCCCGTGTTCTCCGGAGAACCGGGAGGGCCCGTACCGAGTGCCCCTTGGAGCACGATCGGTGCGATCGACGCTTGCGCCCATGCGGTTCGCGTTCCGAAGAAGCTGCGAATTCCCGGACGCTGATACGGCAGGGAACCGGCTACGGCACCCCCCACCATCCAGGCCGCTGCCCGGATCAGTTTGCGGCGCACCCTGAAGATGCCGACCGGCTCTTGGAGGTCTCCCATTGCCCAATTACGGTGTGAACAGCTGCGACGAGACTCGCATACCTGACGGCAAAGTCAAGCGCCGTCGATCTCGAGTCCTTCGACCAGGAGAGTAGGCGATCCGAGATGGCCCGCCAGAGGGACGAATGTCAGGTCGCGGGCCACGCCCTGAATGCCACCGAGCAGACGACGCATCGAGCCTCTGAGCCGAGCGCGGGTTGTCGCACCCGTGGGCCGTCCTCCTCGTACCGCGAATCCGCCCACCACCAACTCGAAGCGACCGCTCTCCAGGTCGAAGCTGCCGGCATTCTGCGCCTCGAGCAGGTAGTAGCCGCGAGCGAGATCCGCGAGCAGGGCTCCGGCCGGCTGCTGCCTATTGGGATCGATGAACAGATGCGACGGTCCGATCGCGGGGACGTCACGATAGCTTTCGCGGCGCACACATCCCCAGCCGCGCCCGGTTTTCGCATCAGCGGTGGCTCCCAGTGCCGATCGCAACTCGCCGCCCTCGATCAACACCGTGCGGCCGGTCGGCATGCCCTCGCCGTCGACGGGCGCGGCAAACAGCCCCTCGGGCAATCGGCCGTCATCGATGACCGTCAAGAGCGGCGACCCGATACGTCCGTCGGAAACCGCCAGGCCGACGGCGCGGTCTCGACCACCGAGCAGGACCGGCAGCAAGGCTCCGAGAATCCGGACCGCAACCGGCGGTGCCAATAGAAGCACCCCGCGATCCCGCTCGGCCGCTCGGCCGTCGCGGCGTATCAACAGCCGGTCCGCCAGCCGCCGCGCGAGAGCACGCGGCGCGAAGCCCCTGGCGTTGCGCGCACCGACGAGCTCGGTCACCGCCTCCGTCCCGAGAGCAGCTTCGAGAAACAGAGTCGCCGTCCTCTGCCGCACCCCTTCCTCGACGCCACGCGTGTTCTCGATCTGCCCGTGGCTCTCGCCGTCCTCGAGCGAAGCGCGGAGCAGCCTCGCCTCCGGCAGCTCACGCGCCAGTTCCTTGCCACAGGCCTCCAGGATCTCGAGCGCTTCGTGCTCGACCGTGAGCGGCGAGCGAAGCTCGGCAGGCTCTCGCCAGTCGGCGACCGGGCGCGGACTGGGGAGCTTCACCGGAAAACCGTCGGGTCTCGGCCAGGGACCGATCTTGGGCTCGCCACTGCCGCAGCAGAACAAAGACGATTGGTCCCCGCTCGCGCGGATTGCCCAGCCTTGCTCGTGGTGGAGCGAGACTAAGCGCCCTTCCGGACCCAACGCGGCCCTGCGGCTCCTTCCCTCCTTCAGGTAGAGCTCGACGTCCTCGAGGCCCGACGGCAGCAGAGCTTCGGCAACCGCGCTCAGATTTGTCACGGTCCGGCCTCGAGTCCGGCCAGACGGAGGCCGGAACAGGTCGCCCAGACCGGCAGTCGCTGCCCGGCCTTGGCGCACCAGCCCGCTCCGGCGAACACCGAGCGGCTGCCGACGGCCTCCACCGCGGCCAGAATCTCCCTGACCTTGCCGCGTAGAGTCGAGCGGCCCACCCAGTCGGCCAGCTCTCCGGACCGGAACCGCCGGCCGTAGGGGAACTCGACGGTGAGCTCGCCCGACAGCGGGTCCAGACGTCCTCTTGAGATCTCGGGCAGATAGACGCCTTTCTTGCCGGCGAGAAGATCTTGGTCACTACTCTCGCCGGCCAAGAGCTCGAGATGCGTCGATCGAGGCCCGGGCGGCACGTGACGGCTCTCCCGCCGTGCGGCTCCGGGCAGCAGATGAGACGACAGGCCGGCATGAAATCGATCCGCCAGCGGCTGGCTGACCTCGCCCCGTTGTAGGAGCCAGCGCTTGAGCACCGGCAGGCCCTCGTCATCGGTGGTCCGCCGGAGTCCCTCCGGCAGATCGCCGGGACTGTCCAAGACGTCGAGCAGCTCGCTTCCCAGAGAGACTCCTATGGCGGCTTCCGGGCGCCCACTCAGTACCAAGGTATCGGTCTCGAGCGCGTGCGCAACCGCCTCGTGGAGCAAGACCGCGGTCGCCGCCGGCCCCAGCACCAGAGGACCCGCAAAGTGCCGCATCGGCTTGTGCGCACGTGCCTGGAAGCGGCCGATCAGGCAGTCGGCGATTCCGGCCGCGGCGTCGGCGCCGAGATCGGCGGACAGCGAGCCGAACCTGCCCCACGGTGTGGAGACGTCGAAGCTGAACAGCGTCTCGGTCTCGGCGCCGGGGACCAGTCGGCGTCCGACGATCTGAAGCTCGCGGCGGAGCCGGGCGAGTCTGAGCCGGAACTCGAATGCGGAGTGACGCTCGCGCACCCGTTGGCGGATGAGCGCGGCGAACCCTGCAAGTTCCTGATAGTCCGGCTCGCTTCCGGCGTCGATAGGACCTCCGAATGCCTCGGGCGGCGCCAGCTGGGGCACGCGATACGGCGCCGCCGGAGACACGCGCGCGACGTCTCGCAGAGCCGACTCCAGGGCGCGTGTTCCGAACCCGTCCCGCGCCGCCAGATACGTCTGTCCCTCCCGAACCAAGCGGACCGCGAAGCCCTGATCGCGGCGCTCGACGACGCCGGGTCCGGGCTCCTCAGAGCGCAGCTCGGACTCCAGCTTGCGCTCCAGGAAGAGATCGATCGCGTCGGCATCGGCGTCCGCGACCTGCGCGAGACAGCGGCCCAAAGCGCTCGAATCCGCCTCCGAAAACCACATCGAAAAATTGTTTCACAGCGAAGCGGAGCGGCCGGCAAACAGCGGTTCGCCGGGTAAGATACCCGCAGGCGCCGCTCCGGCTCCTCCGCCCGCAGCCCACTCGATGTCAGAGAGCACCAAGAGCGCATCCCGCCCGGCACCTCGAGACGAGCTCGAGCGGCGCTTGAAGGCGGCCAGAGACGGCGGCGGCCAGGCGCGAATCGAACGCCAGCACGCCTCAGGCAAGCTCACGGCTCGCGAGCGCGTCGAGCTGCTGCTCGATCCCGGGTCCTTCGTCGAGCTCGACGCCCTGGTAACCCATCGCTGCCGGGATTTCGGCATGGAAGAGAAGACGATTCCCGGCGACGGCGTGGTCTCGGGCTACGGCACGATCGAGGACCGCACGATGTACGTCTTTGCGCAGGACTTCACGGTGTTCGGAGGATCCCTGTCCGAGACCAATGCCGGGAAGATCTGCAAGATCATGGATCTGGCGCTCGAGAATGGTGCGCCGGTCATCGGGCTGAATGACTCCGGCGGAGCGCGGATTCAGGAAGGTGTCGCCTCGCTCGGCGGCTACGCCGACATCTTCCTGCGCAACACCCTGGCCTCCGGTGTAATCCCCCAGATCAGCGCAATCATGGGCCCGTGCGCAGGCGGAGCCGTCTACTCGCCGGCGATCACGGATTTCACGTTCATGGTCGATCAAACGAGCTACATGTTCGTGACCGGCCCAGACGTGATCAAGACGGTCACTCACGAGGAGGTCACCAAGGAGGAGCTCGGCGGCGCCAACACCCACGGCTCGAGGAGCGGCGTCAGTCACTTCACGGTCGCCAACGACGCCGCCTGCCTGCTGGCGATACGCGAGCTTCTCTCCTATCTCCCGAGCAACAACCTGGAAGATCCGCCCACTTCGGCCAGCGACGACCCCAGCGACCGGGAAGACGACTCCCTGGATTCGCTTATTCCCATGGACCCGAACAAGCCGTATGACATCAAGCACCTGATCGCCGGCATCGTCGACGACGGCAGGTTCTTCGAGATCCACACCGACTACGCCAAGAACATCGTCGTCGGCTTCGCCCGGTTCGGCAATCACAGCGTCGGAATCGTCGCCAATCAGCCCGCCTATCTTGCGGGGGTTCTCGACATCGACGCGTCGCTCAAGGGTGCGCGCTTCGTCAGGTTTTGCGACGCCTTCAACATTCCCCTGGTCACACTCGAGGACGTACCCGGCTTTCTTCCGGGCACACAGCAGGAATTCGGAGGAATCATCAAACACGGCGCAAAGCTGCTGTTCGCGTTCGCCGAGGCCACCGTACCCAAAATCACCGTGATCACCCGCAAGGCCTACGGCGGCGCCTATTGCGTCATGGCCAGCAAGCACCTGCGCACCGACGTCAATCTCGCTTATCCCACCGCCGAGATCGCAGTGATGGGGCCGGAGGGTGCCGTAAACATCCTCTACAAGCGTGAGCTTGGAGCGACCGATGACCCCGGCGCGCTGCGCGGCGAGAAGGTGAGCGAGTACCGGAGCAAGTTTTCGAATCCCTTCATTGCTGCCGAAAGGGGATTCCTGGACGCGGTGATCGAGCCGAGATGCACCCGGACCCACGTCATCCGCGCGCTTCGCCAACTGCGCGGAAAACGGCAGGGAATCCCGAAGAAAAAGCACGGCAACATTCCGCTCTGAAGCCGCGCGAGATCGACCTGACGTAGTCGCTTCGCTCGCTTGACAGCCCCGGGCTCGTGGGACAAGCTCCATGGCCTGAATTCAGCGGGTTCCCGAACAAATCACGCGGGCGCTCCACCCAAGGAGAGACATGCGAGAAAAAGACAGAGCGCTTCGGCGGAGACGCCAACGGCGTCTGAAACGACTCAAGAAACGGCGGCGCGAGATCATGGCCTCGGTCAAGACCACGCGCCGCAAGGCTTCGAAGCGCTCGAAAGCCGATGCGCCCGCGAAGGTAACCGAGCCGGTCGTAGAAGAAGCCGCTCCGGAGGCCGCGGACGAAGCCGCTACCGAAACCGCAGAAGCCGCCGCAGCCGAGGCCGCTCCCGAAAAGACCACCGCCAAGAAGAAGACCGCGGCCAAGAAGAAGACCACCGCCAAGAAGAAGACCGCAGCCAAGAAGACCGCCAAGAAGAAGGCCGTAGCCAAGAAGACCGCCAAGAAGAAGACCACCAAGAAGAAGACCACCAAGAAGAAGACCGCAGGCAAGAAGAAGACCACCGCCAAGAAAACCACCAAATCCGCGAAGAAAAAGACCGCGAAGAAGAAGACCACTAAGAAAACCACCAAGTCGGACTGATTCCGCGCCTCATGATCGACCGACGCAGCATCGCCGAAGCGGATCCCGAAGTACAGCGTGCCATCTCGGGAGAAAAGACTCGGCAGAACCGGAGCCTCGAGTTGATCGCCTCGGAGAACTTCGCGAGCGCCGCGGTGCTCGAGGCGGCCGGCTCGGTACTGACCAACAAGTACGCGGAAGGCTATCCGGGAAGGCGCTACTACGGCGGCTGTGAGTGGGTGGACGAAGCCGAGCGGCTCGCGATCGCCCGCGCCAAAGAGCTCTTCGGCGCCGAGCGCGCTAACGTTCAGCCCCACAGCGGCACCCAGGCCAACGCCGCGGTCTACTTCGCAACGCTCGCGCCAGGCGACGTGCTGATGGGAATGGATCTGTCGAGCGGCGGCCATCTGACGCACGGTCATCATCTCTCCTACTCCGGCCGTGACTTCGAGGTCGTGGCCTATGGCGTCGATCGGGAAACCGAGCGCGTCGACTATGAACACGTCGCCGAGGTGGCGCGCGAGCACAGACCGAAGCTGATCGTCTGCGGTGCCAGCGCCTACAGCCGCACACTGGACTTCGAGAAGTTTCGCGCGGTCGCGGACGAGGTCGACGCGCTGCTGATGGCCGACATCGCACACATCGCGGGGCTGGTCGCCACCGGCCTGCACCCGTCGCCGGTGCCGCATTGTCACTTCGTCACGACCACCACTCACAAGACGCTGCGTGGCCCGCGTGGCGGCCTCATCCTGTCGACCAAGGAGCACGTCAAGCAGATCAATCGTGCGGTGTTCCCGGGCATGCAGGGTGGTCCCTTGATGCATGTGATTGCCGCCAAGGCGGTGGCCCTGGGAGAGGCTCTGCGCCCCGAGTTTCGCGACTATCAGGCCCAGATCATTCGCAACGCCAAAGCATTGTCGGCGGCCCTCGCCGAGAACGGTCTGCGTATCGTTTCCGGAGGAACCGACAATCACGTGTTCCTCGTCGACGTGACCTCGGTCGGCATCACCGGCAAGATCGCCGAAGAGGCGCTCGAGCGGGCCGACATCACGGTCAACAAGAACACCATTCCCTACGACGAGAACCCACCTCTGGTGGCCTCCGGCATCCGGATCGGGACCCCGGCCCTGACCACTCGTGCAATGACCGAGAGCGAGATGGGGACGATCGCCGGCTGGATGGCGCGCGTCCTGGCGGCGCCCGACGACGAGTCACTCGCGGAAAGCGTTCGCCGAGAGGTACACGAGCTCTGCGGGCGGTTTCCGCTCTACGCCTGAGCTTGCGGATCCGGCGGATAGAGCGCCTCTGACGCGCGCGACGGTAGGCCGAAGCGCTCGCGAAGCGCGGTTCTCGCCCAGCCCACGAGGTAGAGCGACCCGCAGACGACCAGGGGCGCATCACCGTCCAGAAGCGCCTCCAGCGCCTTTTCGCGCTCCGCTTCTACCTGGACTTCGCGATGCGGCAGCCACGGCCGCAGAGTCTCCGGATCCAGCGCTCGATCGCTGGGTGGCGAGGTCAAGACGATCCTCGCCGCCGTCATCGACACCGCCTCGAGCACCGCCCGGGCGTCCTTGTCCGACAGGATGCCGAACAGGAGATCGAAGTCACCTTGGATCGCAGTCAAGAACTCCGCAAGAGCCTTCGCGCCCTGGGGATTATGGGCAGCGTCGAGCCATACCGTCTTTCCGGTCGGCAGCACCACCTTTTCGAGACGCCCGGGCCAGCGACAGCGCCGCACGCCCTCTTCGATGGCCGGCCGGTCGAGACCGCTCCAGCCTTCCGCCGCCAGCCGTTCGGCGGCTGCGACGGCCACCAGCAGATTGCGCAACTGGTGCTCGCCTGGCAGAGCCAGCTCGAGCTCGTAGCGTGCTGCCCGGGTCTGAACGCGCACGAACTGACCGTGGTCCCGAGGCTCCGAGCTGACCCGTTGGATCGAGTCGGCGACTTCCTGCAGCGGCGTACCCAGCTCGTGTGCGTGAGCGGCGAGTCCATCCCGTGCCTCGGCGGCAGTCGCGCCACTCAGGGCAGCCACGCCGGGCCGGAAGATTCCGGCCTTTTCCCGCGCGATCGCCCCGAGCGTTTCTCCCAGCTGCGTTGAGTGATCGATGCCGATCTCGGTCACCACCGAAAGGCTGGGCGAGCAGGAGTTGGTCGCGTCCAGCCTCCCCCCCATGCCGACTTCGAAGACCGCCAGATCGACTTCGGACCGCGCGAACCAGAGAACGCCTGCCAGAGTCAGCGCCTCGAAGTAGGTTGGCGGCTCGAGGCCAGCCGTCTCCGCGTTGCCGAGTATCTCCCGCAGAAGATCGGCCAGCGCGGATCGTCCTATCGCAACGCCGTCGATTCTCAACCTCTCCTCGACCGACTCGAGGTGAGGCGAGGTGAACAGACCTGTGCGGTAGGCACCGGCAGCGACGATGGAGGCCAGAAGAGCTGCGGTCGAGCCCTTGCCGTTGGTTCCTGCGACCAGAATCGTCGAAAAGGTCCGCTCGGGACGCCCGAAGTGGTCGAGCAGGTTCTCGACCCGTCCGAGCTCGAGACGCACTCCCCAGCTCTCGAGGACACCCAGAATACGGTCCGGGTCGCGTTCGACCATTCCTGGGCGGGCTAGCTCCGCTGGCCGAGATGGCGCAAACAGGTCGCCAGCGTTCTCTTGAGCTGGCTGCGCTCGACGACCAGATCCAGAAAACCGTGCTCCAGCAGAAACTCGCTGGTCTGGAAACCCTCGGGAAGGCTCTCGCGGATCGTCTGCTGAATGACTCGCGGCCCGGCGAACCCGATTAGGGCGCCGGGCTCGGCGACGTTCAGATCGCCCAGCATGCCGAACGATGCGGTCACTCCGCCGGTGGTGGGATCGGTCAGAACCGACAGGAACGGAATCCCTTTGTCACGGAGCCTCGCGAGCGCAGCCGAGATCTTTGCCATCTGCATCAGCGACACGACCCCCTCTTGCATCCGGGCACCCCCGGAGGCCGACACAACGACCAGGCCGCACTTGCGCTTCGAAGCGTACTCCGCCGCTCGGGCGATCTTCTCGCCGACTACCGACCCCATCGAACCGCCCATGAAGCGGTACTCCATCACCGCGACCACGGCCGGCACGCCTTCGAGATGGCCCTCCACGACGATCACGGCCTCCTCCTCGCCGCTCGTCTTCGAGTTGTCCTTGACGCGGTCCCGGTAACTCACACGGTCCCGGAACTTCAGCGGGTCCGCCGGAAGCAGACCGCGGAACAGCTCCGTGGGCTGGTCCTCATCGAGCAGAAGTCGGATCCTCGCGCGGCTGTGGATGCGGAAGTGGTGGCCGCATTTCGGACAGATCTGGAGATTCCGCTCGAGCTCCTTGGAGTAGATGATCTCCCGGCATCCGTCGCAACGCACCCACAGTCCCTCGGGGACCGTGCTCCGGGGCCGTTCGGAACCGGCGCTGCGGGGCTTCTTCGATTTGCGGAACCAGGCCATCGGTATGCGAAGACTACCCGGTTCAGCCGATCAGGAGCTTGATGGCGCTGGCGACCAGCCCGGCCGCAAGCAGACCGGCCATGACTCCCCACCAGAATCGCGCAGTCTTGGTGCGCGGCAACCTGACGGCGGTCGTGAGGGTCCGTGTCCCGGCAGAGACGGGCTCCTGCTCCGCAGTCGAGATTGTCGAAGCCACGTCTTCCACGGCGGGCACATCCGCCGGCTCGGCAAACAGGTCGGTGAAGAACTCACTCAGGGTCTGTTCGCTCGGGGAGGCGTCGAGTGTCCGCAGCAGCGCTCTCAGATCCGACTCCAGTTCGCCCGCGCTCTGGTAGCGAACCGACGGTTTCTTGGCCAGCGTCTTGACCAGGATCCTTCGGATTTCCTGGGGCAGGCCCGGGCAGTGCTTGCGAGGATCGTCGAAATTCCCGGCTCGCACGGCATCCAGCAGAGAGATCTCGTTGTCGGCTTCGTACAGACGGCGCCCGGCGATGATCTCGTACATGACGCTGCCGAGCGAGTAGATGTCGCTGCGGGCGTCCACTGCCTTCCCCGAGGCCTGCTCGGGCGACATGTACTGGAGCTTTCCTTTGAGGGCCCCGATCTCGGTCTGAATCACGGACGAGACGGCTTTCGCGACTCCGAAATCGCAGAGCCTCACGCGTCCGTCACGGCCCAGCAGGACGTTGCGCGGCGACACGTCGCGGTGGACGAGCCCCATAGGCGCACCCTGGGAGTCCTGGCGAGTGTGTGCGTACTCGAGACCCCGCGCCAGCTGGGCGCCGATCAGGAGAGCCAGCCCGATGGGCATCTGCTCGGATCGCTGACGGAGCCGATTCAGCAGGCTGCGCAGGTCCCGGCCGTCAACATATTCCATCGCTATGAAGAAGCTCGACCCGATCTTGCCGAGGTCGTAGATCTCGACGAGATTCTCGTGACTGAGCTGAGCGGCCAGCTTCGCCTCTTCGATGAACATCGCGACGAATTCGCTGTTTTCTGCGAGGTGCGGAAGGATCTTCTTGATAGCCACCGTCTTACGGAAGCCCTCCATGCCGAGCATGCTCGCCCGCCAGACCTCGGCCATACCTCCCACCGCGATCCGCTCGTCGAGCTTGTACTGGCCAAAACGAACACCGCCGCCATCCGTGTCCCCGCGAGCCGGATCCGGAGCGTCCGCCTCAGGCCCGGCGGGCTCGACGCCCGCCGAGGCGCCAACCGCACTCGGCTCCTCTTCCGGGATCGCCTCATCCGACAGGGCTGCGGCCGGCGCAACCGGGGAGACCGCCGCGGAGACCTCGTCGTCCCCGCCCTTGAGATCCTCCGACTCCGCATCTTCCGAGAGCTCCGACGCAACCTCGGCTGAGGAGCCCACGGGCTCGGCTTCCGCGTCGGCGGCGCCAGCCTCGACAGACAGCTCGGGGCTCAGCGTGCGGACCAGCGCTTCTATTGGATCTTCCGGCTGATGCGCCAATTGAGCGTCCGGCAGCTCGTCAGGCTCCGCGGCCAACTCCTCGGCCTTTGGCTTCTCGGCCGGCTCTTCGATCGACTCCTCGGTCGGTTCATAAGCTTCGGACCCAGCCAGCTCAGCTGCCGTCTCGGGCTCGTCGGCACTCGAATCGGCAATCTCCAGGGACTCTTCGAATGCCACACCGGACGCCGACTCGGGTTCCCCATCCCCGACCAGCGAGTCGAGCTCGGCCAAAGCTGCAGTCACCGCGCTGGGCACCTCCTCGGCCAAGTCCTCATCGAAGGGTGGCGGCGCCTCCTCGGTCTCCTGCGAACCGGCTTGGGCAGCGGCGGATTCCAGCCCGGGCGGAGGAGCCTCAGCTTCCGGCTCAGCCTCGGGCTCCGGCGCCGGCGCCGGATCGGCCTCGAGCTCCGAGGCCGGGAGCTCACCCATCTCCGAGAGAAGGTCGCCGAAGATCTCTTCGGACCCGAGCTTTTCGCCCATCATGGGTGTGATCGGTCCGGTCGAGTGATGCGGCAACGACATGACCCGCTCGGCAGCGTCGAGCAGCTCTTGGGCCCGAGGCGGCTTGCTGAGAATCTGATCCGCGCCGGCCTCGAACGCACCGAATGCATCCTCGGCACCCTCCGCGGGCTCCAGGAGGAGCACTCCGGGTCCGCCGTTCCGCGAGCCGAAGGTACGCACGAGCTCGCTGGCTCCATCGACCTCAAAGTCAACGATCACCAGCCCCGGCTCGTGATCCGCACTGGCCCGAAGCGCGGCCTCCCGATCCTCTGCAGTGGTCACGAACCAGCCTTGCGAGCCGAGGACGCTGCGTACATGGCGCCCGATGCGGCCGTCGTTGGAAACCACGAGAATCACGACCATCCTGAGCGATTCTTAGCAGGCCCGGATCGACTGAGTCAATGCAACCGATGCAGGCTACTATTGGGGCACAAGGTCGCTGGAGGTATCGATGGCTGGACACAGTAAGTGGGCGCAGATCAAACGGAAGAAGGCGGTGACGGACGCCCGCCGGGGACAACTCTGGACCCGGCTTCTCAAAGAGATCACCGTGGCTGCCCGGCTCGGCGGCGGTGATCCGGATGGCAACGCGCGCCTCCGAGTAGCGGTGCAAGAAGCGCGCGGGAACAATGTGCCGGCGGCCAATATCGAGCGAGCGATCAAGCGTGGCACGGGAGAGCTCGAGGGGTTTTCGTACGAAGAGGTGTCCTACGAGGGCTACGGACCCGGAGGCGCGGCGATACTGGTCGAGGCGGTCACCGACAATCGAAATCGCACGGTGGCGGAGGTCCGGCACCTTTTCTCCAAGCACGGAGGCAACCTGGGAGAGAACGGCTGCGTGTCCTGGATGTTCGACAAGCGCGGCTATCTGGCGTTCGAGTCCGATTCGATGACCGAAGAGGCCTTCGTGGAGCTCGCCCTGGAGCTCGACGTCGATGACCTCGCGTCCGAGGAGGACGGGCACGAGCTGTTCACGTCTCCGGAGAGATATCTGGAGGTCCGAGAGGCGGTCGCGGCCAGGGGCGTGGAGCCGGTGACCGGCGAAGTGGCCATGCTGCCCAAGAACTACGTCGATCTGCCCGAGGACAAGGTGCATACCGTGCTCAAGTTGATTGACGCGCTCGAGGACCTGGACGACGTCCAGAGCGTGTGGAGCAACGTCAACATCGAGGCCGTCGCCGCCGGTGCAAGCTGACCGATCGGCTGCCAACGTACGGATCCTAGGGCTGGACCCCGGCAGCCGCCACACGGGCTTCGGGGTAATCGACCAGAAGGCAGGCCGACTGCAGCCGGTTCGCTTTGGTCGCTTCTCGCTCCCACCCAAGTCCGACCTGGCGAGCCGCCTGGCGGAGCTCGACGCTCAGCTGAGCGCGCTCGTAGACGAGCTCGAGCCCACGCACGCCGCGCTCGAAACTCCGTTCCAGGGCCTCAACCCCCGGTCTCTGATCATCCTCTCCCAAGCCCGGGGCGTTCTGATCGCGGCACTCGCCCGGCGCAGGATCCCGATCACCGAATACACCCCCACGGAGGTCAAGAGCGCGGTGTCCGGGTACGGCCGCGCTGCTAAGTCTCAGGTGGGCCGGATGGTCTGCCAAATCCTCGCCCTGGGGAACGAAAAACCGTCCGAAGACGCCGCCGACGCACTCGCGGTGGCCATCTGTTGCGCCAACCGCAGCCACTTCGAACTGCTTAGGACCGAGTAGCCTCCATCGCGCTTTTCTTGTTTTTGCTATTGTGCTAGGGTCTCCGCTCGTCTCACTACGGTGATCGTTGTTCGATAAGCCATACGGAATGAAGGTTTTTCGCCCCGAACGATGTCCGGGCCGGCCCCTTCGGCTGGCCTGCATCGATGGGCGAAAAACATGGAACTGGAGTCTCCGAAGCGGAGTCCAATTCAAGGTAGAGGAGGAATAGCGTGGCAGAATTCGGCGGTACTTTCGTCAAGATCTTTCGTGATGGCGGCTTTGTCATGTGGCCGCTTCTGGTGTTCTCGATTCTCTCGGTTATCTTCATCATCGAGCGCTGGCTGGCTCTGCGGCGGGCCAAGATCAACGTCAATGAGTTCCTGGCCAAGACCCGCAAGGAGCTGATCGTCAACCGCTCGGTCAAGAACGCGATCAAGGTCTGTGAGGACTATCGTGGCCCGGTTGCCTCGATCCTCAAGGCTGGATTGCTGAAGTACGGCCAGCCCCGTGAAGATGTCGAGAAGACGATCGAGAACGCAGCCCTCTACGAGATGGGCCGGCTCGAGCGCAACCTTGTCTGGCTCGCCAGTATCGCCAACGTCGCGCCGCTGCTCGGTTTCTTCGGAACCGTCGTCGGCATGATCAAGTCCTTCGAGGCGCTGGCCGAAGCCGGTCTCTCGAATCCGGGCCTGGTCGCCGCGGGTATCTCCGAAGCCCTGATCACAACCGCGGCAGGTCTGTTCGTCGCGATTCCGGCCCAGTTGTTCTACAACTTCTTCATGAGCCGAATCAACACATTTGTGCGCGACATCGAGACTTCCTCGAACATGCTGCTCGAGACCTTCAACGAGATGGAACGGAGTGGGATCACCGGCGACGCGCCCAGCCAGCCAGGGCGCGCCTAGGTTTCTAATAGGAACGACGCGATGAGGCTAAAAGCCCGTTCGGTACAAAACACCGGAATTCCCACGGCATCGATGGCGGATATCGCCTTTCTGCTGATCATCTTCTTCATGGTGACGATCTCGTTCGAGGTCGACAAGACGACCGTGACTCTTCCGGAAACCGACCTGCGCTTCGAGATTCCCAAGCAGGCCGCCTATGTCTCGGTCACCGAGAACGGACAGATCCGCGTCTCGAGCGGGGAAGAGATCAGCGTTCCGGTTCCCGGACCGGATGAGGTGCTCTCCTTTGCCGCCGGCGTGGTCGCGGCCGATCCCGGCAAGGCCTTCGTGCTCAAGGCGGACAAGGAAGTGCCCTACCAGTACGTCGACGGCGTCATGGACTCCTTGAAGCAGGCCAAGGCGCAGGTCATCTATCTTCTGTCGAATCAGGAGACGGTCGAAGATGGTGATGGGACGGAGGGCTAGGCGATGAAGATCAAGAAAATGCAAGCCAGTGACGAGATCCCGACTTCCTCGATGGCGGACATCGCCTTCCTGCTGATCATCTACTTCATGGTGACCACGACTTTTGCGGCTACCCGCGGTCTGGACTTCTCGCTACCTCCCGAGGACGACACCCCGCCGATGGTCGAAAAGGAAGAGGCGGTGCTCATCGAGATCCAGGCCGGCGGCGTCTACGTGGTCGACCAGAAGCCCATGCCCCTGTCCGAGATCCTCGACTACCTCAAGCCGAAGCTCGAGCGAAACCCGAAGAAGCCGGTCATCATCCGGCCGCAGCCAGATGCCCAGTACGGCTACATGGTCGCGGTCTTTGACGAACTGCGGCAGGGCGAGGACAAGATCGGCATGAAGGTGGACAATATCTCCATCCCGACACAGCGCGAAATCGAAATGTTCTGGTTCTAGGAGAGCAGAATGGCCGAAGAAGAAAAGGTTCAGCGCAGCGCGGTGGACGAAGCCACCGACCTGGCGGCGGGCGACCTGATGACCTTCGCGCACGAGTACGACGAGGATCGCAAGACGATGCGCTGGGCAGCTGTGGCTGCGGTGATTCTGCACATCATCTTCTTCATCATCCAGTTCCCTGAGATGGTGGCCGCGGAACGGGAACAGAAGAAAGCCAAGGTCTACGTCGTCCAGCAGGTGCGTTTCAAGCCGCCGCCACCCAAGCAGCAGCAGGAGATCCCCAAGCCCAAGTCGAAGAAGGTCCCGATTCCGGATCCGACCCCGGACGAGCCCGAGCCCATCCGACTCCAGGAAGAGATCGAGCCCGAGGTCGAGATGCCCGACACCGACATCATCATGGGCATTCCGGAAGGGCCTCCTCCGATGGAGCCCACCGGTCCGATCCGTGTGGGAGGTGACGTCAAGCCACCCAAGAAGACCTTCTTCCCGTCGCCCCAGTACACCGAGATCGCGCGCAAGGCGCGGATCACGGGGGTCGTGATCGTCGAGGCGATCATCAACAAGCAGGGCAACGTCACCAACGTCAAGGTGCTCAAGGGCCTTCCGATGGGCCTCGACCAGGCGGCCGCCGATGCGGTCGCGCGCTGGAAATTCGAGCCGGCTACGCTCAACGGCAAGCCGGTGGCGGTGATCTACAACCTCACCGTCAATTTCCAATTGCAGTGAGGCCGCGCCAGCGAGAAACGGCTCCAAAGCGAGAGCCGGCCTCGCGGGCGAGGTTCGAAGCCGTCCGTAAGTGAGGACAAACCGGCTGAAACCGGCCTGGGTCTAGCGCCATGCAACATGACTGTGAACTCGCGTTCCGAGCCAGGGCTCGGACCGAAGCAGCCAATCCCGTGGCACGGCGCTTGCTCTGTCAAGATGGCGTGTAGGGTGAAGTGATATCGATCGAAAGGAGACTCGAAATGAAGCTCAGAAACACAACAGCCGTCATCGCCGTGCTGGCCATGATGTTGACGGCCGGCATCGCCAGCGCCGGTGACTATGAGGACGGCGTTGCCGCCTTCAAGAAGGCCGACTGGGCCACCGCCATCGCCAAGTTCAAGGCCCAGGTCGATAAACAGCCGGAGTGGGCCGGCGGACACTTCATGCTCGGTTGGGCTTACCTGAAGAACAAGAACACGCGCGACGCGATCACCCATCTCCGCAAGGCCTACGACCTCGAGCCTGCCAACGCCAACCATCAGATGCGCTTGGGCGAGGCCTACGTCGCGGCCAACCGCAACAGCGATGCAGTCGCGTTTCTGAGCAAGATCGACGCTTCGGCCCTGCCCAAGAACGCGCAAGGCTACCTGGCGCAGCTCAAGGCGGTCGCGCTCACCAAGAGCGGGCAGGCCGGGAGCGCGGTGGCCGAGTTGAAGAAGTCGGCCGCAGCGAATCCCAACGACGCCGACATCCAGTTCCAGCTCGGATCGACCGCTGCTGCTGCCGGTGATACCAGGACGGCCCTGTCGGCGCTCGCCAAAGCCGCTTCTCTCGACCCCGGCGACAGCAAGAAGCAACTCGCCTATGCCAAGGTCCTGATCGGCCAAGCCGTGCGCATGCCCAAGGGCTCGGCCAAGGACGGCCAGTACCGGAAGGCCGCCGCCGCGGCCCAGAGAGTCGTCTCCTCGAACGCTTCGTTCGACAATCTGATGCTCCTCGGCGATGCCGAGCTCGGCTCGAAGTCCTACGACGCGGCGATCGCTACCTACAAACGAGCGTCGGCCAAGAACTCGGCGGACTGGCTCCCCGAGTACTACATCGGCCAGGCCTATACCGCCAAAGGCCAGTACAGATCGGCCGAGTCGTCTCTGAAGACGTCTCTCGACCGTGCCAAGACTGCCGCAGACCAGGCCAAGGTCTGGAAGCAGCTCGGCTTCGTCTACGAGAAGCAAAGGAACTTCACGGAAGCGATCTCTTCCTACAATCGGGCCGGCGACGGCGCGGGGGCGGAACGTGCCCGGAAGAACCAAGAGACGCAAGCCGAGAATAGGCGGATCGAGGCCGAGAACACCGAGTTGGCGAAGCTCAAGGCCGAGCAGGAAGCTCTGGAAGCCGAGCTGAAGAACCTCCCGGGCGCCGCGCCGCCCCGCTTCTAGTCCGACCCACCGACCGAGTCTTCTATGAGAGGCCGCCGAAAGGCGGCCTCTCTTTCATCTCGCATCGGCGTCTACCCGAAAACCCCGGTCCTTTCGCGCAGCGGGATGAGCCCGCCGATGAGACCGGCAAGGCCCCCCAGGCTCAGCAGCGCCAGGATCTGGCTACGGGTAAGGAAGAACTCGAGCAGAGCCCCTCGCACGAACCACGGTACCTCGGCGGCCGCCAGCCCCCAGTAGCCCAGCCAGAGAGCGCCCAGAGCGAAGCCCGCTCCGAGAACGCCTTGGACCAGTCCCTCGATGACGAACGGGCCTCTTACGAAGAACTCGGTGGCGCCAATCAGGCGCATCGCCGAGATCTCCTTGCGATAGACGAAGGTGGACAGCCGTACGACGCTGGCGATGCTGACTGCAGCCGCGACCATCAGAATCCCACCTATGAGCAGGCCCAGAGTGCTCGCCACGGACGCCGCCGTATTCATCGTTTCGAGCCACTCCCGGTCGTCGTCGACCTCGGCGACACCGGCCAGGTGGGACAACTCGGCGGCCAACCCTGCGACCCGGGTCCGGTCGCCGGATACCTCGAGCTCGATGGATGCCGGGAGCGGCGAACGCTCGAGATCCTCGGTCACCTCATCCAGCTCCGGAAAGCGGCTGCGGAAGCGCTCGGCGGCCTCTTCAGGGGAGACTTCACGGGCCACCACGAACGAGTCGAGCGACTCTAGATACTCATGCAGGCGCTCGCGGTCCGCTGGCGCGATGTTTCCGTCGAGAAACACCACGACCTGCGCCTGAGCGCGCCAGGTGTCGACCGCCCGCGCCATATTGCCGCCCAGCAGGACCAGGGTCCCGCCGATGAACAGGCTGAGGGCGGTCGTCGCGACCGCGAGCGAGCTGATCCGCCATCCACGCAGCAGATTGCGAAGCGCTTCGCCGAAGAAGTACCTGAGCGCCTGAAACAGGCTCATCCGAACACAGGGGCCTCGGCCGTGGCAGTCGGAGACGGTTCCAGGGGACGATCCTCGACCAACCGGCCCTCGTCCAGACGCAGGAGCCTTTGCCCGAACTCCCGCCGCAGGTCCGGGTCGTGGGATGCCAGCACGATCGTGGTTCCATCTCGATGGAACTCGGAAAAGAGCTTCATGATCTCTCTCGAGAGATCCGGATCGAGGTTGCCGGTCGGCTCGTCTGCCAGCACGACGTCGGGCTTGTTGACAACCGCCCGCGCGATTGCGACCCGCTGTTGCTCACCCCCGGACAGCTCGGCCGGGTAGGCATCGGCGTGATCCCGCAAGCCGACCCGATCGAGCGCGCGCAGGGCCAGCTCACGGCGCCGCTCGGCGTCCATTCCCATGATCAAAGGCAAGAAGCTCACGTTCTCATGCACGGTCTTGCGCTCGATCAGCGAGAAGTCCTGAAAAACAATTCCCATCGTTCGCCTCAGGAACGGTACCTTCTTCGCCGGCAGCGACCCGACGTTGCGTCCATTGACCACGATCTGACCTTCGGTAGGCACCTCGGCACGGTAGATGAGGCGCAAGAACGTCGTCTTGCCGGCGCCGCTCTTTCCGGTCAGTACGACGAACTGCCCGCTCGGAATGCTCAGGCTGACCTTCGACAACGCCACCCGGTTGCCAGGGTAGGTCATCGACACGTTGAAGAACTCGATCACGACGAAACCCGTGCGGCTGGTATTGCCAGTGGAAGTCCATCCACTGAGCATTTCCCCAGCCTGGCTAGTCTAGCGCCCCGTGCTAGCGTGTGAGCGTGACCGACGGCACAGTCTCTACGTCCACGCGCGCCGCTCGAATGCTTCCGCCGGTCCCCTGCTGGAGGTACCACGCAGACGGCGTCGAAGTCCGGTTCGTCGGCAAGACTCCGGGCGATGTCGGCTCCGAGATCACCACGGTCCTCGACGCGCTCGACGAGAGTCCCGAAGCGGTCGGCTGGCTTCGCCAACAGCACTCAGCCGAGGTGCGGGCTGCGCTCGAGGGCCCTTGCGGAAGCGGCGACGGGCTCTGGACGACACGACCCGGGCTTGCGCTCTGCGTCGTTACGGCCGACTGCGTTCCCGTCGTCTGCGCCGCCCGCGGCCGCCTCGCCGTGATCCACGCCGGGTGGCGCGGCCTCGAGGCGGGCGTCATCGCGGCGACGCTCCGAGCTCTACCGGAGCCCGCGCGTGATCTCGAGGCATGGCTCGGGCCCGCCATCGGTCCCTGTTGCTACGAGGTCGGCGAAGATGTTGCGGATCGAGTCTGCTCAGCCTCCTCGGAATCGATCCTGATCGTGAAAGACCCGGGCAGACCCCGACTGGACCTTCACCGGGCCGCTGAGATCCAGCTACTGGAGCTTGGTATCGAGAGAGTGCGGAGGGTCGAGGAATGCACGAAGTGCCATTCCGACCGGCTCTGGAGCTACCGGGGAAGTCCGGGATCCCGAGGCCGCAACCTGACTCTCGCCTGGCTCGCCTGACCGCCAATCGCTATCGGCGGCGACGCGTCGAGCGGGTCGGATCGATTCCGAGGCTGCGCAGGATCGAAAGATCCCGGCCGTCGATCTTGAACACGGGCCTCGACTCGAGCTCGCACTCGACCCCGGTACTCCCGCCCGCCTCCTCGCCTTCGACGCGCCGGTTGACGACGAAGTAGAGCGAATACCCCTCTTCTCTGATCTGCTCGAATAAGTCCCTGACCTCGCTCGAGCCCGAGAGCGCGCGCACGATCGCGGCCCTCAGGTCCTTCAAGAGATGCGTCGCTCGCGGGTTCATCGCATTGCCTTGTCCGTGCTCTCGGCCCGGTGATTATGCGGTGGCGTCCCTGGAGTGTCAAACAAACCAACGCGACTGCCCAATCCCCGTTCCTCACGCCGTCTGTGCTACGGTTCGCGCATCCGATGGACGGCGTTCGAGCGCGAATCCTGCCCTGGTTGAGCTCTTTGGGCATCGAGCCGCGACGGATCGAGCCGCTGCGCGGCGATGTCTCCGCCCGCCGTTATTTCCGCCTCGTCGGCTGCGACGCCGTCGTTGCGATGTACCTGCCGGACTCCGCCACCGACGTGAACCGATTCGTCGAGGCTTCGCGTGAGTTCGCTGCAGCGGGAGTCCGGGTTCCGGAGATTCAAGCGGCCGACGGCGACAGGGGCCTACTCCTGCTCGAGGATCTCGGCAGCGAGTCTCTGTTCGACACATCCGACCGCGATTGGTCATTGCTCGAGGCGATCTATCGTCAGGCGATCGCTATCACGCTCGCGCTCGGCCGGTACCGCTCCCGCGTCCTGGAGAGCCTCAACCCTCCGTTGGACGCTCGGCGTCTGGAGCGCGAACTCCAAGGAGCGTACAAGGAGTTCCTGGCGGAGCCCGAGTTCTGCGGCTCGCCCGACCAGCTCGAGGCGATTCGGTCCGCACTCGAAGGTGTCTGCCGAGGGCTCGCCTCGGAGCCCATGGTCCCCGCTCACCGGGACTTCATGAGCCGCAACCTCATGCTCGCCGCCGGCGGCGCCGAGCTCGTAGTCATCGATCATCAGGACGTCTGCATGGCGCCACGCTTCTACGATGCCGCCAGCCTCTTGAATGACAGCTTCTTCCCATCCTCCTCGATCGAAGGGGCCCTTCTCGATCGCGTCCTGCACGACGACGACGATTGGCTCGCGTACCGGCGATGCGCGGTTCAGAGGACGCTCAAGGCCTGCAGCACCTTCATCCGATTCGCGCGCCAGGGTCGCGACCGTCACCTGCCGCTGGTAGCGCCCACTCTGGCCCGCGCGGCCGAGAAGCTCGAGCGGTTGCCCGAAGGCGCCCGCCTTCCGCAGGTGGTCTTCGAGCGCTGGCGCGACGGAGAGCAGATCTCGGCAGGCCTGAAACGTGTGGCGAAACTGGAAAGCCTCTAGAGGATCCTTCGATTCGTTGATTGCCGCGGAAAACCAATCGGCAAGGGACACGATGGAATCGGCACTGCGACCTACGGAGGCTTCGACAACCAGTCTGGAGGGGACACCTCGGAAACGTGGCCCCGGGTGCTAGACTGGCAGCCCCGTCGGGGGCGATCCGCATCGCCCCATAGGAGGTAGATCAATGCCCACACTCGGTGTACAAGAACTTCTGATCATCCTGCTCATCGTCCTGGTGATCTTCGGCGCTTCCAAGCTGCCCCTACTCGGTAAGGGGCTCGGCGAGGGCATCAAGAACTTCAAGAAAGGCATCAAGGACGACACCTCCGACAACACCGGCTCTTCCGAGGGCGGCTCCTAGTGTCCTGTCCCAGTGATTCGCTACACAAATCTCGGGCCTTTCTGCACGCTGCCGGCGTTGCCACTCCTCAACATAGGCCCAGCTATGCTTGCGTCGTGGGCGCCTTGGCAGCGCACACCATGACCTCGAGCCTTATGCACCGAATCACTGGGACAGGACACTAGCTCGGGACGCCAGCTCTCGTCGACTATCCGCTCACCGGAGACGCGACCTCGCCGTCGAAAAGGTCGACCCGGCCCGAGCTGCGCCAGACGTCCTGGTGGTGATCCACGTATCGAGATAACACCTTGCGCACGTACGACCGTGTTTCGCGAAACGGAGGCACGCCGTTGAAGCGCCGCACATTGCCGGGTCCGGCGTTATACGCCGCGAGCGCGAGTTCCAGATCGCCATCGAAGGACGCCAGCATCCGGCTCAGATAGCGAGCGCCCAGGTCCACGTTGGACGCAGGGTTCAGCGCCTCCCGGTACCCGTAGAGCTCGGCGGTCGCAGGCATCACCTGCATCAGCCCCAAAGCGCCGACCGGTGACACGGCATCGGCATCGAAGGCAGACTCGACTTCGATAACGGCGGCGAGCAGGAACTCGTCCAGGCTGTGCCGCTCCGCCGCCTTCTGAATCAGTTTCGCGTACGGCAAGTGCTCGAGGTGCGCCAACCGCTCCTCGCGCGGGTTGACCGAGCGAAAGAGCTGAAAGCTCGTCGGACGGGCGCGGACGGCCTCGGCCAGATCGGACGGGCCGACGCCAAGAAAATTACGGTCCTCGGGGCCGATCCACTCGACAAGCTCCTCCAGGATCGCGATCTCCTCCGGCGACGGAGGTGGCGGCCGATCGTCCGAGATCGACGGAATCGTCGGCTGGGGCGAGTTGAGTGCGACGACCACGAAGAACGCAGTGGCCACCGTGACGCGAGACGCGCGAGTTCGAAAAGACATGATGCTTGTAGGTGCGGATATAAGGGCCGAAGGCACTCGGCACCCATCAATCGTGCAAGGGCGATACCACTCCTTATTCGCCCGGCGTTACACCAGTAAGGCGTTGCAGGAATTGAACTTAGTTTCGAGCGCGGGGCCGCGATTGACGGCCGGGCCGGCGACGGGAGGGTGCCAAATAGTCCGATGGCTGAATGTCGAGACTACCCACCTTATTGCGCAGCGTGTTTCTATGGATACCGAGATGCTGGGCAGAGCGAGAGAGATTACCGTCGTTTTTTCGCAACGTCGCCAGAATGAATTGCTTTTCGAACTCTTTGGAGACTTGATTCAGGGTGAGTCCCTTGCCGGCCAACTCGTTTACCAACTTGCCCAACTTGCGGTTCAAGTTCCGTTTCATCCTCGCTCCCTGCCGAATTTGAGAGACGAAAGGATAGCAGAACCGTGGCCGCCGAAGCTAGCGAAAACGGCTCGATTCGAGGCTTTTCTTAGCGCTTCGGATCGATCCGGTCACCGACGTGCACGGTGTACCGGGACTCGAGCACTTTGGCCACCGAGGAGCGATCGCGCACCGACAGGATTCCCAGCTCGCCGATGACCACCGGCGGGTGCCCCTTGCGGTTCATCCGGTAGATCGAGTAGATGTCGCCGGGCGTGACACCGGCCTCCTCGCCAAGGTCGAGATACACCAAGTGATCCCGGCCGATGCTCACCAGCTGGCGCTCGGAGCGTACGATCATGGGCGCCGTTTCGAGTACCTCCGAGCTGACCGGATCGTTGATGCCGGTCAAGAGCGTGCGACGAGCGAGCGGCACCGGCTCGGGCACGTAGGGCGTCAGCGCAGCGCCCACCCGAACCGGCATACAACCGTGAACGATCTCGGCAATCGCCGTTTCCTCCTGGACGGACAGGACCCTGACTCGCCCCACGAAGCTGTAGAACCTGCCGATGGCCGTGCCGCTGGCCGGGTGCTTGACTGTCTCGCGCGGGATGACCACGGTAAACAGATCTCCCGGCAGGAGGTCGGCCTGGCGTCCTCCGTCCACGTAGACGATGTCTCCAAGGGCCAGGTCGATCTTGACGGTGCCGGTCTCCCCGAGTAAGGAGTCGTAATTCGACTGCTGAGTGCCGACCAGATTCGGCGACAGGCTTTCGTACTCGGAGCCGATAATGCGCCGCGGGAACTCCTCCTCGAGCTCGCCGATGTATCCTGAACACTGAATGTCGTCCTCGCTGCCGAGGGCCGTGGGCGCGGAAGCGCCCCGCGCGAGCCGCAGGCCAGCTTCAGTGTCGTCGTCATCCTCAACCGCGTCGCTCGCGGCCAAGACATCCTCGATCGGCGTGACTTCGAACCCCACCACCAGCGGATCGCCTGGGTAGATCCAGTGCGCGTCGAGGACGTAGCGATTCTGCTCCCAGATCTGGGGCCAGAGATAAGGATTGCCGTACAACCTACCGGCCAGGTCCCACAGAGTGTCTCCGGTCTCCACCGTGTGAACTTGCGCGCCTTCCGGGAACGAGGTCGGTGGATCCCAAGCCGTCCAGTGTCCGTCGACCTGATGCAACTCGGTGGGCGGCTGGTGCGCCGCGATGCCTGCGAGGCCGGCCAGAGCCAGTATCGAAAAAATCGCAGCAGTTCTCTGGGAGTTCATAGACATTTCGGCCTCCGCTCAGGAAGCTACAGAAGGGAATCGATCGCTTCCAGCCAAGCTATAGCCTTTTCTTCGCGCCTGTCAAGTTTTAAGGTCACATGCCTCAAGCAGCACTTGAAGTGTAGCAGGTCGCGTGCTGCTGCCAGCCGCCGCAGAGCCCCGACTCGGCGCCCACGGTGTTCCGACTTCACGGGGCAGAACGCCGTCCAGGCCTGCCGAGTCGTCTGTCAGCGAAGGCTGTCGAGTCGCTCTTCGGCGATGGCGGCCGCCGCCGAGTTGGGGTGCTCTTCGACAACCTGGCGGTACTTGCGCCGCGCACCCTCGCTGTCTCCCAGATCGCGGAGACAATCCCCCACCTTCAGCTCCGCGTCCGGCACTTTGTTGCCGTCCGGAAAGCGTGACACTGTCTCACGGAACGCCGCCAGCGCGCCGTCTACGTCGCCTCGGGCATAGCGCGCTTCCGCAATCCAGAATTGCGCGTTATCGCCCAGCACGGTATCGACGAACTGCTGCAGAAACTGCTGAAACGCCGTTTCGGAGTCCACGTAGCGTCCCTGGTGGAAGAGCGTGTAGCCGCGGTCGTAGAGAGCCTGGGCAGCTGCGGACAGGGTGTTCGAGGTCGAAGCTGCCTCGGCCGGGGCGGCGGGGGCCGGGCCTGGCGCGGGCTCGATGGCTGGTAACTCCGCGACCTCCAGTTTCGGCTCCGGCGGCGTTGGAGCGGGCGCGCGCGACGGCAAGGCAGCTGGCGTCGGCTTTCCGGCGGTGGGCATCGAGGCTACCTCGGATTCCGGACCCGGCGAACCGGCCTCGAGCTCAGTCACCCTCTTGCGCAGTCTCTTGACCTCGACCTCGGTCATCGCGGCCCGGCGCTCGAGCTCGACAATGTGCTTCCTCAGTTCTTCAAGCTCACCGGATCCCGGTTCGCTCTTCGACTCGCCCCGCGTGCCCAAGCCGGTCGTCGAGCAGCCGCCGACAAGCAGCCCGAGAAGCGCGATTCCGGCATAGGCGGCTCGTGGGTTCATACCTTTCACCCCGACTTCTGGTGTACGTACGTACTCTGAGGGAATTCCTCGGTCAGCCGTTCGCGTGCCTCGGCAGCTTTGTCCTCCTGCTGGAGCGCTTCGAACGCCTCGATGAGGTAGAACAGCACCTTGTCGGTTTCGGCGAAGTCCGGGAACTCCTCCAGGAGACCCTCGAAGCGGTTGATCGCCGCCTGATGCAGTCTCAGCTTCTGGTTGAAGCGGCCCTTCAAGAACTCGGACTCGGCAAGTCTCTGGCGCACCGCGACGATTCGCTCTTGCGACAGGGCCGCGTACTGACTGGTCGGAAAGACACGAATTACGTCCTCGAAGGCCTCTAGGGCTTTGCGCGCGATCGACTGATCGCGATCCGGAGGGCGGACACGTTTTTCCAGGCTCGCCGCGATCTGGAACTGAACATAGTCCGAACGGCTGCTGGTCGGGAAGCGATTCTGAAAGTCGCGGTATTTGGCCTCCGCTTTGACGAAGTTCTGAGAGCCGCCCTGCTGGAAGAGAGCGTCGGCGACGAGCAGAAGAGCCTCACGCCCGACCGCCGAGTTGGGCTCGACCTCGAACGCGTGCTGGAAGTACTCGCGGGCCTGGCCGAACTTGCCGTTCTCCATCAAGGCCCTGCCGGTTTCCATCGCCTCCTTCGCCGAAAGCCTGAGAATGGGATCCTCGGGCTCGCCCCCGCCGCAGGCGGACACGATCGACACCAGGACCAGAATGAGCAAGATTCGTCTCACTACCTTCCCTCCGCGAGCCGACGGAGATGCAAGATAGCTTCCGCCGGATCGGCAGCCTTGAAGACCGATGAGCCCGCTACGGCCAGATCCGCGCCGGCCTCGGCTACATCTCGAATGTTTCCAGGATCCACGCCTCCGTCAACGCCGACCCCCACCTCCGGTGAGCTCGCGTCGAGAGCGCTTTTGAACCGACGGATCTTGTCCAGAACCTGGGGAATGAGAGCCTGTCCGGCAAAACCGGGATTGACCGTCATGAACAGGACGAAGTCGGTCAGATGAAGACTGTCGACCAGCCCCTCGACCGGAGTCGCCGGATTGACCGCAATCCCCGCCTCGGTGCCGGCATCACGAATCCTCCGCAAGCAGCGGTCGAGGTGGGTGACTGCCTCCCAGTGAACCGCCAGGCGGGCCGGTCGGACGGCTAGATAGTCATCCAAGAGCAGGTCCGGATTCGAGACCATCAAGTGGAGGTCGAGCGGCAAGTCGGTGCATGCGGCCAGATCGGCAATCACCGGTGCGCCGAAGGTGAGATTGGGCACGAAGTGGCCGTCCATGACATCGAGGTGCAAGTAGTCGGCACCTTGACAGCGCCCAGCCTCTCGAGCCATCCGGGACATGTCTCCGGCCAACAGAGAGGGTGCGATCCGCACTAGCCCGTCACCTCGTCTCGCGTGACCACCAGTGAGACCACGTCCGATCTGCGCAGCGGGTGACCCGGCAGAGGATGCTGTCTGAGAATCACCCCGGGCGCGATTCCCTCGTAGGACTCGAACTTCACGCTGCCCAGCCGGATGCCCCGCCGCTCGAAGTAGCGGCGGACGTCCGAATAGCTCCGATAGATCAGATCAGGCATAACGAAAACGGCTTCCCGGTCATCGAGATTCAGGTAAAGATCGACGCCGCTGCCCCGGCTGACCTGAGTACCCGCCGGTGGATTCTGGGTCACCACGGTTCCCGAGCGCCCGCTCCGGCTAAAGACGTTCGCAACCCTTCCGAGCGCAAGACCTTCGGCCACCAGCGTTACCTGAGCGGCCTGGAGAGCCCGCTCCGAAACGTCCGGCACCGTGACGACCTCCTGCCCCAGAGATACAACCGCCTTGACCGCGGTGCCGCGCTTCACGAGCGAGCCGGAGCGCGGATCCTGGCGCACCACATGCCCTTCCGGCACCGAATCGTCGTAGCGCGCTTCCTCGTCCCAGTCCAGACTAAGGCCTTGATCGCGCACCAGCGCCTCGGCCTCGGCCATCGGGGTGCCTTCGAGATTCGGCACGGCAGTCACGCCGCTGCGCACGAAGAAACTGAACGCGAAGTAGGAGGTCAACACGAACGCACCTCCAAGCAGCGCGGCGTAGGCGACCCACGCCAGCCAGCGCAACGGCCGCGCCGAAAAATCACGCAGTTTCTTGGATCGACTCACGAGCGAATGGGCGGTTTCCGGGATTGCCGGAAACCGGTCAGTTGACCCAGCGGTCCACCAGACGGTTGATCACCTTGCGCGGATAGTTCGCGGTCGACGATTCGCCCGGCAACGCGCCAAGCGCGGCCTGAACGCCTTCGGCCGCCGCCGGAGCCGGGTTCGCCAGCCAGAGCACTCTCTGGTCGCGTCCGACCAGCACGCAGATGGCACTGTCGCCATCCCCCTCGGCCCAGTCCGCGCCGTAGGCTCCAGCGAGGTTCCGATCGTCGTGGAGCAGTGGAAACGGAAGTGCCAGGTCTCGCTGCACGCCCTTGAGCTCGTCGAGCGTGGCCGCGGAGACACCGAGAACCTTGACGTTTCTTCGAGTGAGCCGAGGAAACGCCGCCTTCAGCGCCGACAGGTCAGCCCGGCGCGCTGCCGACTCGGTACCGGCGAAGAGATAGAGCAGTACCGGAGTCCGAGGCACCTCGTCGCGAAGCATCAGCACCACGTCTTCGGTGGAGGCGAGATCGAAGTTCGGAGCTTCGTCTCCTACTTGCAGGAGTTTCGTCATGTCAAGACCTCTCGAATCAGGAGCCCGGGAGCATGCCCTCCGGAATGACCTTGCGTAGATCGAAGTAGATGACCATCACCATCAGCATGATGATGAGGACAAAGCCCACCTGGTTGACGCGCTCTTTCAACGTGAACGACAAGTCGCGCCGGAACAGGCTCTCCACCAACAGGATCACGATCTGACCGCCGTCGAGAATCGGCACCGGCATCAGATTGAGAATGGCGATGCTGATGCTGATCAGGCCCATCAGATGAAGCAGGTTGCGAAGCCCGGATCGAGCCGCGGCCCCGCTGAGCGCGGCGATCTGAATCGGACCCGACAGCGCGCTCTTGGCGGCCAGCTTGCCGGTGAAGATCTTCCCCAGCACCGCAAACGTCTGGCGGGTCACATCCCAGTTGAACCGGCAGCTCTGGACTACGGATTCGATCGGGCCGTAGCGTTGAAACGAGGTCGAAGCCAGGCTGACTCCGATCCAGCCGCGACCTTCGTTCTCCCGTGGCACGACCGTCAGCGTCAGCGAGCTTCCGTCGCGCTGTATTTCCACCAGAATCGACTGGCCGGGTCGCTCGGACAGGTAGTCGACGAAATCCCTTTGCCCACTCAGGGGCCGACCGTCGACGGCGCGGATCTCGTCGCCGACCAGGAGACCGGCGGCCTCGGCGGGATCGTTGGGAAACAGCCCCGCGACTCGCGGCAGCATCTCGGGGAAAACGCCGGCGTCGCCGAACTCGTACTTCGGGACGGTGTCCGGCACCACGGTCGCCCGGAGCGTCTCACCCGACCGGTCGAGCTCGAGCTCGACCGGTTTTCCAGGAGATGTCAGAATGGCAAACCGAACCTCTTCCCAGTTCTCGACGGGCTTATTGCCGATCGCGGTCACCACGTCGCCCGGCTCGAGCCCGGCTCTCGCCGCCGGCGATTCGGGTCGAACGCCTCCGACCACCGACGGCAGATCCGGGGGCGCAGCCACCTCGATCCCGACCATGAACACCACGGCGATCAGAGCGATCGCCAGCACGATGTTCATCGCCGGACCGGCCAGATAGATGACGATTCGCTGCCACCGGGGCTTGTTGAGAAACTCGGAGGGGTCGTCACCGACCTCGCTCGGATCCTCGCCGCTCAGCTGTACATAGCCCCCGAGCGGAACCAGTGACACACGATAGTCCGTGCCGGCGCGCTCGAAGCCCCACAGGCGCTTGCCGAAGCCCAGCGAGAACACGTGCGCGTGCACCTTGAACAACTTCGCCGCCACCAGGTGCCCACCCTCGTGAACAAAAATAATGACCCCGAGCGCGAAGACAAAGGCGGCCGTGTTGATCAGGAACGTCGTCATCTGGATGTAAACCGGCTGGATTCGAGCCGGCTGAGCTCGAAAGCCGGCGGTTTCAGAGGCCAAGCAGGCCGCAGAGGGCGCTCATCATACACCGGTTGACGGCGCCGACGACCTCGCATGGGCTCGTCCCGCGGGAACCTTGCGAGGTGCCTCCTAGCTCCCCACCAGAGGCGTGAACCGGCAGATCAGCTCCAGAACCGGCCCGCCGACGAACAGGGAGTCGAGGCGGTCGAGTATGCCCCCATGGCCGGGGAGCAGAGCGCCGGAATCCTTGGCACCGGCGGCTCGCTTGATCAGTGATTCGACCAGGTCCCCGATCTGGCCGGCGGTGGAGATCAACGCACCGGTAGCGAGCAGCCAGGGCTCCAGACCACCCAGGCGCCACGCCCCCCAAAGGCCCGCCGCGAGCACGCCCAGGACGAGGCCGCCGACCGCGCCTTCCCAAGTCTTGTTTGGACTCACCCGAGCGGCGATCTTTTTCTTGCCCCAGGTGCGTCCGACCAGAAAGGCGCCGGTATCGGTCGCCCAGATCACCGCCAGCAGCAGGACCATCAGCCAGGGGTCCCGGCCTCTGAGCCGATCGAAGGCGACTACAGGGAGGGCGAGGTAGAGCGAGCCAAACGCCAGAGCTCCGAGCGCGAGAGCCCGCTCGCGGACCGAGTCTCGGCTCCACAGGGCCGCCAGCGAGGTCCCGAGGGTCGCCAGGATCACGAAGCCAAAAACCCATGATGCGGATTCGCCGCCAATCCGGCCGTTCAGCGCTCTGGCCAGCGCCGGGGCCGCCAGGAGAACGAAAACCGGTAGGCTCCACGCGGCTCGGCCGGCACCGGTAGAGACCGCGAGTCTGGCAAGCTCGACGGCGCCGGCCACGCACACCACCAGGACCACGCCGAAGAAGCCGGCGCGCGGCAGCTGGAACACCGCCGCGAGCACCAACGGCATTCCCACCGCAGCCGTCAGGACACGTTGCATGAATCGCCGCCGAACCGACTCTCTCAGCCGCTCGCGTCGCGCAGCTTTTCGTCGGCGTCCGACTCGACCGCGCCGAAACGCCGGTTGCGCGTCTGAAAGTCGAGCAGCGCTTCGAACAGGTGACCCCGGCGAAAGTCGGGCCACAGAGTGTCGATCACGCAGATCTCGGTGTATGAGATCTGCCAGAGCAGGAAATTGCTGACCCGCATCTCTCCGGAGGTGCGGATCAGGAGATCGGGATCTGGAAGGCCGGCCGTGTAGAGGTAGCGATCGAGGGTTTCTTCGTCGATATCGGTGCCCTTGCCCTGTGCCCAGTCGGCCACGATCTGGCGACACGCATCGACGATCTCCGTGCGCCCGGAGTAGTTGAGAGCAATGTTGAGCTGCAGGCCGTCGCAGTCCTGGGTCTCCCGCTCGGCCCGCTCGATCAGCTTCACGACCGATGGATCGAGCTCCCGCCAGCGGCCCAGGACCTTCAGCCGGATGCTGTTCTTGACCAGGTCGGACAGCTCCTTGCGGAGATACTCCTTGAGCAGGTTCATCAGCGTCCAGACCTCGTAGCGGGGCCGCTTCCAGTTCTCGACCGAAAAGGCGTACAGGGTCAGGACATCGAGGTCGAGCTCGGCCGCGGCTTCGATCGTGTCGCGCACCGCAGCGACGCCCGCGCGATGGCCTTCGACCCGCGGCAGGCCGCGGCTCCGTGCCCAGCGGCCATTGCCGTCCATGATGATGGCCACATGGCGTGGCAGCGCAGCCATATCGAGCCTACGCGCCAAGATCTCGTCGGCAGAACCCGGCTCTGCCAATTGCACCGGCTTTGTCATTGTGAGAAAGGGAAGGTTACTCGCCACCTGCTCGCAAGATGCTATAATTTAGCACAATCAAGCGACTATTCGGCCACGCCGCGCACGTATGCGACGCTCTCGAGTACCAGGCCCTGAGACGGCGCCGTGGGTCCGGCCAGCGACCTGGATCCACCCCCGAGAAGCCGCTCGAACTCGATCACTCGACGTTTACCGAGCCCGACCTCGAGCAGGGTTCCCACCAGCGACCTGACCATGCCGCGCAGAAACCCCTCGCCCTCGACCCGGAGAATCAGGCCTCGATCGGCCTCGCGCAGATCCGCGGCGAAGATCCGCCTGTGCGGGTCCGAATGAGCGCCGCCACTGCGCGCAAACGCGGAGAAATCGTGCCGGCCCACGAGAGCTCCGACCGCCGAGCGCATGAGCCCGAGGTCGACCGCAGGATCCACTTGAGCCGCGAACAGCGAATCCAGAGGCGAAAGCACCCGGGTTGGGATCATCCGATACGAATAGATCTTGCTGATCGCGCTTTTCTGGGCGTGAAACTCCGCGGGCATCCGATCGGCGGTCAAGACCCGTATGTCCGGTGGAAGATGTCTATTGGTCGCGTGGACGAGCGCTTTATCCGGCAGGGTCTGCCATGCCGGAGACTCACCGGGCTGAACCACGATGTGGGCGACTTGGCCGCGAGCATGAACCCCGGCGTCGGTACGTCCGGCGCCGACGGTGCGTACGCTCACGCCGAGCGCTCTCTCGAGGGCTTCCTCGAGGCGCTGCTGTACAGTCATCGCGTTCGGCTGACGCTGCCAGCCCGCGTATGCGGTCCCCCGGTAGGCGAGGGTCAGCCTTGGAACCATCGGCCGTTCACCTATTCCTCCTGCGCCCGTCTCATATCCAGCAGGCGCATCGCAGCATAGGGACCCCAGAGCGCGGCGAAGATCCAGGGCATCATCGGAGTCTGAGTGAATTGCGGCACGTAGGCAAGAATGCCGGAGCAGCACAGAACCAGCCAGGCTCGGCGCTCCTCGAGAGCCGCAAAGGGAAGCAGCCAGAGCAGGTACCAGGGATACACAGTGGCCGAGCACAGCAGGGTGGCTTCGAGCACCCGACCGCCGGTGGTAACCGGGTCCGGCTTGCGCCAGGCCGCTATCACCAGTCCTCCCAGCAGCCCGGCCAGAAGCAACCGAGCGTGCATGCGCGGATGGTTCCAAGGGTAGAACCGGTTCCAGTACTCATGCTCCTCGCTACGTTCCTTCCGGCGGTCCAGAATATCCTCGACGAAGTCCCTCGAATCGATCGCATCCAGCCCGCGCCACAGCGGCTCGTAGAGCGGGCCATTGAACTCCCAGGAGGTGCCGAAGCGCACGTACCCGGACGGGATGCCGCCGACCGATGTCGCGACCGGGCCGAATGCGAAGATAAGAGTCAGCCCGACAAGGCCGGCGAACACCCAGGGCCGCGGGCTCTGTCTCATCCACGCCGGCACCAGGATCAGGGGTACCAGCTTCGACAGAATCCCCGCGGCCGCCGCCAGAGCGGCGGTGGTGCTGTCCCGCTTGACCGCCAGAGCCCATACCGCCACCAGAACGAAGCAGACGCCCAGCGCGTCGACGTGCCCCATTCCGGCGGTCTCGACCACCGCCAACGGGTTCCACGCGTACCAGATCGCCCCTCCCCGGCCGCATTTCCTGGTCGCCGCCAACCGGCACAGGAAGTAGCAGGCGATCAGATCGGCGATCGTCACGATCAGCTTCCAGGCCAGGATCGGCCACGGAAATCGGGCGGCTATGCTGAACAGAGTGAGTGCCAACGGCGGATAGACCGTGGCGACATCGCGATGGTCGAGCTCCAGCCAGATATCGCCCCGCAACGAGGCAAGCTCGGGCGCGTCCGGCGACAACTCGTATGGGTTGAGGCCAGCTCCGGCGACCTTGCCGTCCCAAACGTATCGGTAGATGTCGTCGGACAGGGACGGCTGGATGGGCAACAACAGGAGGCGCATGGCTGTCGCGACCAGAATGACGACACGGGCCGAGGGAACCGGCTGCCAGCGCCGAGCCCAGACCATGGCCGCCAGCGCAGCGCCGAAACACGCGAGCGCAACACCGAGCCGGGAGCCCAGGTCCCCGGTCGCCGCAAGCCCCAGGTACGGGACAAGCAATACGAGGTAACGTACGCCCTGCATTCGGAACCCGGCCTCTCCATGCGGTCCCGAGGCACCACTCAATCTGCGGACCTGGACCCAAAATGACGAGCGACCTGGCACAACTGGTGCTGATTCTGTACTACTCGACTCTCGGCGTCCTGGCTGTTTACGGCGGACACCGTCTGGTGCTCGTGGTCCTCTACTTCCGCACCCGGCACCTTAGCGCACCGGTTCCGCCCGAACCGGAGATCTGGCCTCGGGTCACGGTGCAGCTGCCGCTATACAACGAGCTCTACGTCGCCGAGCGGCTGATCCGGGCGGTCGGAGAGCTCGACTACCCGAGAGACCGTCTCCAGATCCAGGTCCTGGACGATTCCAACGACGAAACCCGGGAGATCGTGGCCCGCACGGTCGCCCGGCTCCACAGCCGGGGCATCGACATCGAGCACATCCGGCGGCCGGATCGTACCGGCTTCAAGGCCGGTGCCCTCGAGTACGGTCTCGGGACGGCCACCGGCGAGCTGGTTGCGATCTTCGACGCCGACTTCGTGCCCCACCCGAGCTATCTCCGAGAGATCGTGCCGTACCTCGCCGACGCCGAAGGCCGCGACCTTGGCATGGTGCAGGCCTGCTGGGAGCACTTGAACCGCGACTACTCTCTGCTGACGCGCATCCAGGCCATCTTCCTCGACGGTCACTTCCTGGTCGAGCACGCGGCCCGCAATCGGAGCGGCTGCTTCTTCAACTTCAACGGCACCGCCGGAATCTGGCGGCGTCAGGCGATCGTCGACGCCGGCGGCTGGCAGCACGATACGCTGACCGAGGACCTGGACCTTTCATACCGGGCTCAGCTGGCCGGCTGGCGCTTCCTGTTCCTGCCGGATCTCAAGGTGTCGGCGGAGCTCCCCGTCGAGATCAACGCGTTCAAGCGCCAACAGTTTCGATGGGCAAAGGGATCCATCCAGACGGCGCGCAAACTGCTTCCGACAATCCTCAAGGCTCCGATCGACTGGAGGATCAAGGCCGAGGCATTCGTTCACCTGACCAACAACGCCAGCTATCTGCTTATGGTTCTCTTGTCCGTGCTGGTATTTCCGGCAATGGTCTTTCGTCGAGGCTCCCCGGTTACGAGCCTGCTGACGATCGACCTTCCTTTGTTTCTGTGCGCGACGGTATCGGTACTGGCATTCTACGCGACTAGCCAGTTGTCCGCTCGGGGCGGTGGCAGACTGAGACAACTGGTGCCGCTGATGGGCCTCGGCATCGGCCTGGGCATCAACAATTCGCGGGCGGTCCTCCAGGGGCTCATGAAAGACGTCGGCGTCTTCGAGCGAACTCCCAAGTACCGCATCGAGTCCCGCAACGACAAGTGGCGTACCAAGAAGTATCGCGTCCGTGCCAACCTCGGCACCGTGCTCGAAGGCCTTCTCGCGGGCTGGTTCGTCATCGCGTTTCTGCTCGCCTGGCAGTGGGGCATGTGGTCCTCACTTCCGTTCTTGTACCTGTTCCTACAGGGCTACTGCTACATGTACGCTTTGTCGATGGTCTCGAGCGGCTTCGGCGCTTCCCTCACGACACGCCCCGCGGTGGTCCCGGCGCCTCTGGACGGCGGAGGGCCCTGAGCGTGGTAGCCCATCCGGACCATGAGCGGCATGGTGCTCCGGCGGTCACCATTCGGCCGATCCGACCGTCCGACGCGCCACTCCTGGATCGCTGGCGCCTCGAGCCCAGCGTCCGCGAGCACCAACCGCTGTCTGACTCCTCGACCGCGCAACTGCTGGCGGACCTGCACCGGCAGAGACACGAGGACCTCTACGCCTCACGGGGCGAGAAGTTCCAGTGGGTCATCCAGCACGATCTGCGACCCGCGGGCTGGATCACCCTGGTGATCATCAATTGGAGCCACGGGCTCGCCGAGATCGGGTACGCCCTGTCGACCGAGTTCCAACGCAAGGGCCTGATGGGCCAGGCTCTTCGGACCCTGCTCTCCGATCTTTTTTCCCGCACCGCGGTGCGGCGGGTCGAAGCCCGGTGCGCGGTCGACAATCAGCCGTCGCAACAGGTCTTGGAACGCGTCGGCTTCGAGCGAGAGGGCTTCCTGCGTGGCTATTTCGTGCTGCGCGGGAAACCGGTCGACAACTACCTCTACGCGATCCTCAAGAGCGACTGGGCCTCCTAGAAGACGACTACAGGTACTCGAGGCCGGCGTACTTCGCCACCAGCTTGCGTTTGCCTACGCGGTCGAAGTAGACCGTGAGCTTGCTGGCGTCGCCGTCCCCTTCACTGCCCAGAACGACGCCGTCGCCCAGGGTCGGGTGCCGCACCCGGCGGCCTCGGGAGAGAGCCCTGGGCTCGGCGCTCGAGCCGCTTCGCCCGGGCTGGGCGCGGCCGAAGAAGCTGTAGACGCCACTGGTTCTAGGACTGGCAAAGAGGTCCGGACTGTCGGTGATTGTCAGGCTGTCCTCGGGGATCTCGGCGATGAACCGGGATTGTTCCTGATCCTGATAGCGGCCGGCAATCCGGCGCCGGCGGCAGCAGGTCAGAAAAAGCGTCCGCCGAGCTCGGGTCATTCCCACGTACAGGAGCCGCCGCTCCTCTTCGACATCCTCTTCCCCGCCGAGTGCGTTGAAGTGCGGCAGCAGGCCCTCTTCCAGACCGGCCACAATGACTGCGGGAAACTCGAGACCCTTGGCGCTGTGCAGGGTCATCAGCGAGACGCCGCGATCCGACTGCCAGCCATCGATGTCGGACACCAGTGATGCGTGGTCCAGGAAGGCGCCCAGGAGGTCGTCCTCCTCATGGCTCTTCTCCTCCACGAACTCGTGGATCGCGGTGACGAACTCGCGGATGTTTTCGAACTTGGCTTGTGACTCCGGGTCCTCCTTGCGGTAGAGCTCGAGGTAGCTGGTCTCTTCCAGGAGCTTCTCGATCAGGTCGGGCAGCGCGAGGCGCTCCGCGGCCTCGCTCAAACCCACGATCAGGTCGCGAAAACCGGTCAGTGCCTTGGCGCTTCTCTGCGGGAACCGGCCCGGCTGAAGATGCCGCAGAGCGTCCCACAGGGTCGAGCCGCTGGAGGCGACGCTCTGATCCAGAAGTTCCCGGGTCGCCTTGCCGATGCCGCGCGGCGGCTGGTTGATCACCCTGCCGAGCGAGAAGTCGTCCTGAGGATTGCGCAGCAGGCGCAGGTAGGCGACGAGATCCTTGATCTCGGCACGCTCATAGAAGCGCAACCCACCCACCAGAACGTAGGGAATCCGCCGATCCAGCAGTCGCTCCTCGACCACACGGGTCTGGGCATTGGTTCGGACCAGCACCGCCATCTCGCTCCAGCGCCGTTTGTCGTGCAATTGCTCGAGCGTGTTGGCGATCCAGCGCGCTTCATCCTGCTCGTCGCCCGCTCGGTAGAGCTCGACCGGATCACCGTCTCCCGAGTCGGTCCACAGCTTCTTGCCACGGCGCCGGCTGTTGTTCGCGACCACCGCTCCCGCCACCGTGAGGATGTTCTGGGTGGAGCGGTAGTTCCGCTCGAGCTTGCGGACCTGGGCCTCCGGAAAGTACTTCTCGAAATCAAGTACGTTGTCCAGATCCGCTCCCCGCCACCGATAGATGCCCTGATCCTCGTCTCCAACCGCCGTCAGGTTGCCGGCTGCACCGATCAGCTCCAGCACCAGATGCATCTGCGCGTGATTGGTATCTTGAAACTCGTCCACCATCAGATAGTGGATTCCGTCCCGGAGACGCTGGCGCACGTCCTCGTGTCCCTTGAGAAGCGCCACGGCGAGGCGCAGCATGTCGTCGAAATCGACCCCGGCGGCCTTCTGGAGAAGCCCCTGATAGGTGCGGTAGATGCCTGCGACCTTCTGATCGAAGAAGCTTCTGGCCTCGGCTTCGAACGCCGACGGATCGAGGAGCCGGTTCTTGGCCGCGCCGATCGCCGCCAGAACACTGCGCGGGGGATAGGACGAGTCGGCCAGCCCTTCCTGCTGAAGCGCCTTTTTGACCATCCGGATCTGATCATCCCGGTCGAAGATCAGAAAGCCGTGCTTCAACCCCACCCGCTCGCCGTAGCGCCGCAGGAGGCGCAGGGAGAAACCATGAAAGGTGCCGACGAAGCTCGGCAAAGGCTCGATCCGCACCAGACCTTCGACCCGCTCACGCATCTCCGCCGCCGCCTTGTTGGTGAAGGTGACCGCCACGATGGCGGCGGGATCGATTCCCAGTCCCTCGACCAGCCAGGCCACCCGGTGGGTGATGACGCGGGTCTTGCCCGATCCGGCGCCCGCCAGAACCAGCTGCGGCCCTTCCCCGTGGGTGACCGCCTCGAGCTGCTGCGGATTGAGGTCGCGTTCGAGGTCCAACGTCTATTCCACGGTCACGCTCTTAGCCAGATTCCGCGGCTGGTCGACGTCCGCGCCCCGCCGAACCGCCATGTAGTAGGCAAACAGCTGGAGCGGCACGACGTTGACCACCGGCTGCAGAAGCTCCGAGACCCGCGGCACCTGAACGACTTCGTCGGCTGCGGTCTCGACCTCAGAAGCCCTGCGATCGGTCAACGCCATGACGATGCCCTCGCGGGCACGCACTTCCTGCATGTTGCTCACCATCTTTTCGAACACCCGATCGCCGGTAGCTACCGCGACCACCGGCATCTTGCGATCGATGAGAGCGATGGGGCCGTGCTTCATCTCGCCCGCCGGATATCCCTCGGCGTGAATGTAGGAGATTTCTTTGAGCTTGAGCGCACCCTCTAGCGCGATCGGATAGTTGAGGCCCCTTCCGATGTAGAGAAAATCCCGCGCCTCGAAATAGACCCGCGCCAGGCGCTCGTAGGCTTCCGCCTCGGCCAGCACCTCCCCCACCGCGCCCGGCAAGTGCGCCAGATCGGTAAGCAGATCGCCGACTTCGCCTCGGCCGGTCTGCAGGCGCATGTAGACGGCCAGCAGGTAGAGGGCCACCAGCTGGGTCGTGAACGCCTTGGTCGACGCGACTCCGATCTCGGGCCCGGCGTGGGTATAGATGACGCCTTCCGAGATCCGCGTGGCCTGGCTCCCGACGACGTTGCACACCGAGAGCAGCTTGGCGCCGCGCTCCCGGGCGGCCTCCATCGCCGAGATCGTGTCCGCGGTCTCGCCCGACTGCGAGATTCCTACGACCAGGTCTCCTGGAGCCACCAACGGATTTCGATACCGGTACTCGGAGCCGTAGTCGACCTCGACCGGGATGCCCACCAGCTCCTCGAGCAGGAACTGGCCGACCAGAGCCGCGTGCCACGAAGTGCCGCACGCGAGAAGGTGGATCCGGCGCGCGGCCTCGATCTCGTCGCCCGACAGCTCCAGCGTGTCGAATCCGACCTTTTCGACCTCGAAGTCGACGCGCCCGGCGAAGGTGTCCTGGATGGCCTGCGGCTGCTCGTGGATCTCCTTGAGCATGAAGTGCTTGAAGCCGCCCTTTTCGGCCTGGATCGGATCCCAGTTGAGCCGGACGATTGGTCGCTCGACACTGGAGCCGTCTACGGCCCAGGTCTCAACCTCGCTGTCGGTGAGCCTCGCCAGGTCCCCGTTCTCGAGAAAGACCACGTCCCTTGTGAAGGCCAGAAGCGCCGAAGGATCCGAGGCCAGGAAGTTCTCCTCTTCCCCGAGACCCAGCACCAGGGGCGGTCCCTGGCGGGCGGCGACGATCTCGCCCTCGGACGACTCGACCGAGATGACCGCAAAGGCATACATGCCCTCGAGCTCGGCTACCGACCGCCGCACCGCCTCGAGCAGATCGCCATCGAGATGCGAGCTCACCAGGTTGGCGATCACCTCGGTATCGGTGTCCGACACGAAGCTCCAGCCTTCCGCGCGCAGTCTCGTCTTGAGCTCCAGAAAGTTCTCGATGATGCCGTTGTGGATGAGTGCCAGCCGGCCCTTGCAGTCGTTGAGTGGATGAGCGTTGCGCTCGCTCGGAATGCCGTGCGTCGCCCAGCGTGTGTGACCCAGGCCGTAGCTGCCCGCAAGGCCGCTGCCCTCGAGCTTCGCCGCCAGCTGGTCGAGCTTGCCTTCTGCCTTGATCGTCTTGAGCTCGCCGTTGGATCGGACCACGACTCCGGCGGAGTCGTAGCCTCGATATTCCAGGCGACGAAGACCATTCACCAGCAGCGGCACCACATTCTGGCTTCCGAGATAACCGACAATCCCGCACATCAGCTATTCGATCTCCGCTTCTTCGAGCCGGCCCTGTCCTTGCGATCGGCCCAGCCCTGCAAGTTGCGTTGTCGCGCGCGGCCCACCCCCAGCCCGCCTTCCGGCACATCCTGGGTGATCACCGAGCCCGCGGCGGTCGTCGCTCTGTCGCCGACTCGAACCGGCGCAACCAGCATGGTATCGCTCCCAATGAAGGCGCCGGCTCCGATCTCGGTTCGATGTTTGGCTTCGCCGTCGTAGTTGCAGGTCACTGTCCCGGCACCGATATTGGCTCGATCGCCGATCTCTGCGTCGCCCAGATAGGACAGATGCCCCGCTTTGACGCCGCTGCCAAAAGTCGAGTTCTTGATCTCGACGAAGTTGCCGACGCGGCAGCCGGTACCGAGGTGAGCGCCCGGCCGCAGCCTGGCGTACGGGCCCACGCGGCAACCGGCCTCGACGGTCGAGTCTTCGATCACGGTCATCGGGCCGATCTCGGCATCGCGCCCGACTCGGGCGTTTCGAATCCACGCGCCCGAGTGGACAATCGCTCCCGACTCGATCGTCGTATCTCCAGCCAGGGTCACGCCGGGATGGATCACGGTATCGGCCGCGATCGCGACACCGGCTTCGATGACCGTCCGCTGCGGCTCGAGAATCGTCACGCCGGCCACCATCAGCTCGGCGCACTTGCGATCCAGCAGCAGGCGGTGAACGCGGGCGAGATCCGCTCGGTCGTTGACGCCGAGGGCCTCATCGACATCGGCGAGCTCGAACAGCCCCAGCTGCGTTCCGGCTTCGGCCGCAGCGGTGAACGCGTCGGTGAGATAGAGCTCACCCAGGGCGTTCGAGGGACGCAGATTGGACAGGTGGGGCTCGATCTCGGCCGACGGAACGACGTAGATTCCCGCGTTGACCGTGCGCACCGCCAACTCGTCGGCGCTCGCATCCGCAGCTTCGACAATGCGTGCCAAGGTGCCATCCGGCCCGGCGATCACGCGACCGAGCGAACCCGGCGAGCTCTGTTCGGCAACCGCAAGCGCCCAGCCGGTCCCCGCGTGGTCGAGCAAGGAGACGAGAGTCGAGCCGGTCACCAGCGGCACGTCGCCGGAGAGCACCAGCAGCCGTGCCGGCGCGTCGAGAGCCGTGACGGCGCGGGCAAGCGCGTCGCCGGTGCCTCTCTGGTCGAGCTGTTCGACCCACTCCGGTGTCGGCCCGGAGCCGGCTTGAGCGAAGGTCGAGCGTACCGCCCCGGCTCCATGGCCGATCACGGCCAGGACCCTTTCGCAGCCGGCATCGGCCGCGGCCCGAAGAACCCACTCGAGCAGGGGCCGGCCCGCCGCACGGTGCAGCACCTTGGGCTTCGCCGAGCGCATACGAGTTCCGCGCCCAGCGGCCAGAACGACGGCAACGGTCGGCAGCTGGGAGGCTTCGGTCATGCTTCTAGTCTAGCCGGGAGCCGAGCAGCTATGACGCTTGCCGGTCCGAAACGCGCCTTTGCGCGAGATCCAGCACCGCGCTCCGAAGCTTGCCCGGGTCGTGGCGGATCAGATCGCCTTCCTCGAGCAGATCGGCCCCGATCAGGGCCGGTCGCCCTTCCGAGGCGCGGTGCTCGGGCATCCGGACCGGCTCGGCTCCGGCCTCCGCATAGCGACTCACTACCCCTTCCGGAAGGGCGCCCCGGTGCGCGAGGACCACGTCCACGAGATCAAGACCCGCATGCCGCCGGAGCGCTTCGAGGTGTGCCGCAGCATCCATGCCGTCGGTCTCACCCGGCTGGGTCATCAAGTTGAGCACCAGCGCGACCTGAGCGTGGCTCCCCGCGAGGGCGTCGGCGATCCCCGCGATCAGCAAATTGGGCAGAATCGAGGTGTAGAGAGATCCCGGACCCAACAAGATCAGGTCCGCGGCTTCGATCGCTTCGATGGCGGGAGGAAACGCCGCGGCCCGGACCGGCTCGAGCTCCATGGTCTCGAGCGCCTCACCGGACCGGCCGATCGCCGATTCGCCTTCGTACTCCGTGCCCGAGATTCCCCGACCCCGGAGCCTGACGTCCGTCAGGGTCGCCGGAAGGATCCGCCCGCGCACCGAGAGAATCGATTCGGCGGTCAGAATCGCCTGCGAGAAATCGCCTGTGATTCCGGTCAAGGCGGTCAGGAACAGGTTACCGAAGGAGTGCCCGGCCAGGCCCTCGCCCATCGCAAAGCGGTATTGGAAGAGCTTGGCGACCAGATCCTCGTCGTCGGCCAGCGCCACCAGGCAATTGCGGATGTCCCCCGGTGCGGGCACGCCGAAGTCTCGACGCAGGCGCCCAGAGGAGCCGCCGTCGTCGCTGACCGTCACGATCGCGGTCAGATCCGAGAGCTCGTCGTCGACCGCGGGCTTCAGAGCCCTGAGCAGTACGGCGAGGCCGGTGCCGCCACCGACCGCGACGACCCGCGGAAGCTTGGATTCAGTTGCCTGCAAAAAGAGACGCGTGATCAGGGTCGCTCCGCAGGGAGTCGAAATCCTCATCGTGAGCCGCAACCACCCGGTTCCGGGCGTTGGCGTCGATCGCCTTGGTCAAGAAATCCGCGGCCTTCTCGTCGTCGCCCTGAAGGGCGTGAATCGCAGCCGCCAGATACGCGAAGCGCTCGTCCTTCGCGGACCGTCCGCCCCGCATGCAGATATCGAGTGCCTGGTCGAGCTCGCCGCGATTGCGCAGGAAAACGGCCTCCAGATATGGATCGTCGGCTCCCTGGCCCTTTTTGGCCAGGTTGTGCTCGCAAACCGCCAGATAGCGCCGGGCGCTCTGCCCGAGGGAGGGCAGGTCGGTTGCCTTGCGCACCTGCTCGAGCATCTTCGCGGCCTCTCGCCACTTCTTCTGATAGGTGGCTTTCACCGCTTTCTCGAACAGCTTGACGTTGGGATCGTCTGCCAGGTTGGGCGCGACGACCATGTCGTGGGCCGTGAGACCCAGCTCGGTGAGCTTGGCTTCCACGGTATCGGCGTCGGTCTTGAATCGCTCGGCAAGCTCCGCGAGGCGACGCTTCTTCGCATAGCGCTTCAGGTAGGTCAGGTCTCCGGATTTCCAGCGCTTCGCCATGCTCTACCTTTTCCTCAGTTCGACCAGGATCTGTTTCGCCACCGCCTTGAGCGTGTCGAATACGCCAACGCCCTGGGGAGCTACCGCTTCGAACGTCGGCTCGCGCTTGTAGTTGAGCATCCGGTACATCTCGTCGACCGGCATGGCGTTGGGAAGGTCGCGTTTGTTGAACTGCAATGCCGACGGAACCGTCTTCAAGTCGAAGCCGTGATCGCGCAGGTTCGCTTCCAGATTGCGAATCGACTCGACGTTCGCCTCCATGCGCTCACGCTGGCTGTCGGCCACGAAGATCACGCCGTCCACGCCTTTGAGGATGAGCTTCCGACTGGCGTCGTAGAAGACCTGGCCGGGCACGGTATAGAGGTGGAAGCGAGTCGTAAAACCGCGGATCGACCCGAGATCGAGCGGCAGGAAATCGAAAAACAGCGTTCGGTCCGCCTCGGTAGCAAGTGAGATCATCTTGCCCTTCCGGTCGGGCGCGGTCTTGTTGTAGATGTACTGGAGGTTGGTCGTTTTGCCGCCCAGGCCGGGGCCGTAGTAGACGATCTTGCAGTTGATCTCCTTGGCCGCATAGTTGATGAACGTCATCGCTGATCTCTGTGCCTATCGACTACCTGTGGAACGACTCGCAGACCTATTCGCTGAACAGGGCGTCGATGTCCTCGTCGGTGATCTCCGAGAACGGGCTGGGCTCCGAAACGCCCTCCTCCGGGAGCGCCTTGGCGTCCATCTCATCGAAGACCTTCTTGAGCTCCACGCTCGCTCGCTTGACTCTCAAACGCACCAGCCCCAGAGACGAGCGCTCGTCGAAGATCACCAGGAGAATCGCACGGCGCGCGACGATCGAGATATGGATGTGGTCCCGCTGCCCCTCGTGGAAGAGGACGGAGAACTCCCGTTCACCGATCAGCTTGGCCAGGCCGTCGGTCGCGGCGACGTTGCCAGCGGTCAGCGAGGCCAGGGAGGTCGAATCGAACTCTTCGGTCTCGCCCGCGGCCGCAATGTGCTGGCCGTTCTTGTCGATCAGGAAGACCGCCTTGGCGTTGGCGTCCTGGCGGAGCCTGCGCAGGGCGTCCTCTAGACGCCGAAACTCTGTTTCGAAAACTACTTCCATGATCGGGACTTACCTGGATGGACTCTATTCCCCCGGCACCAAAGGCGCCGCGAAAAATATCACAACCCCCACGGTTTACTCCAAACACTGATGGTACGGTATTTAGCCCTGTCTGAGAATGGCTTCCGGGCGGGTTTTCGACGGAATCCTCATGCGCGCGCTCGTCCCCCCGAGATCCACGGCGTCTCGCGACCGCGACTTCGAAGGCCTGGGCTCGGAATCCTGGGATCTCCTGGTCATCGGCGGCGGAATTACCGGCACCGCTGTGGCCCGCGACGCCGCCCTTCGGGGCCTGAGAACGGCCCTTGTCGAGCAGGGCGACTTCGCGTTCGGAACCTCTAGCCGCTCCTCGCGACTGGTTCACGGCGGCCTGAGATACCTGGCGGACTTTGATTTCTCGTTGGTGCGCGAGGGGCTGGTCGAGCGCAAACGGCTCCTCGAGGCGGCTCCGGGGCTGGTACGGCCTGTGCGATTCACCTACCCGGTCTATCGCGGCGACCCCGACGGCCTCTGGAAGGTACACCTGGGGGTGCGTCTCTACGATGCGCTGTCGTTCGGCTACGGACTCGGTGACACCGAAAAACTCAACCGCGATCGGCTCTTGGCGTCCGTTCCCGGACTGCGCCGGGACGGTCTCGTGGGAGCGGTCACCTACTTCGACGCCGCGACCCACGACACCCGGCTGACCCTGGCGGTGGCTCGCTCGGCGCGAGACGCCGGAGCGCTTCTGGTGCCGCGCTGCCGGGCACTGGGCCTCACCGGAGACTCCGAATCGAGCCAGGGCGCCGAGATCGCGGACCTTCTGGGCGATCGACGTGTCCAGGTGCGGGCCAAGGCCACGGCGCTCTGTTGTGGTCCGTGGCAGACCCTCTATCCGCCGGCCACGGTCGAGCTCCGAACCGCGCGCGGCACTCACATTTCGCTCAAGAACCGGCGGATTCCGCTCGACGGCTACATCGCTCTGCGCTCGCCTCGGGACGGCCGCTTCGCCTTTGCGATGCCGATCGGTCGTTACATCGTCTTCGGCACCACCGATACCGACGATCGCGTCGAGCCGGGCTTGGTCCGGCCGTCGGCCGAGGACACCGAATATCTGCTCGAGCTCGCCAATCACGCCTTCCCGGCAGTCGACGTGACCGCCGACGACGTCACCGGCGCCTGGGCCGGGTTGCGGCCGCTGGTCGCCGAAAGCGGCGAGGAAGACGCCGACGCCTTGTCGCGACGCCATCAGATCGTCCCCGGCCCGCCGGGCCTGTGGATCCTCACCGGCGGCAAGCTCACCACCCACCGGCGCATGGCGGAGGATCTGGTCGACGAGATCGCGCCGTTTCTGGAGCGGGCGGGAGTCGCCGTCGGCGACTGCCGCACACAGGAAGGTCGCTTCTCGTCCGCTTCGCTCGAATCAGGCGGGCATCGTCTTGCCGCCGTGGGAGTCTCCGAGGCTGCGATCGATTCGGCCGCCGGCCTCTACGGACCTATGATCGAGGAGCTCTCGGTCCGCGTCCAGACACCCGAAGGCGCCGAGCCCGACGCCGCGCTTCGCCGAGCCCAGATCGCAATGGCGGTCGAAGATGAGTGGGCGCTTTCCCTCGACGATCTCCTGCTCCGCCGGCTCGAGCCCGGTCCTCTCGATCTCAAGGCCTGCTGGAGCGAAGCTCCTGCAGCCGCGCACGAGCTGGGCTCGCGGCTCGGCTGGACCGACGACGAGATAAGGCATCAGGCCGCCGAGCTCCGCGGCGGCATCGAGCGCGATCTCGAAGCGGCTGACGTGCCGCTGCCACGCAGCACCCACGAGTAGGCCTCATCCGCGAAAGTGTCGGGCGGCGGCCTCTCCCGAGGTAGGGGTCGGAGATGGGGATCGAGGGAGAGAGGGGGAGACCCTTTAGGCGGTCTTGCGGGCCGTCGAGCGCTTCGGCGCCCGCTTGGCCGGTCGCTTGCGCGAGCGTCCGCCCCCGACCAGGCCCGTGATGACGTAGGTGCCGGCGCGCGGGTCCTTCTTGAGCTTGATCAGCTTGCTCTTCTCCGCGTCCTCCAGGAGCTCGGAGAACGAAGAGTAGCCGTAGTAGCCCTCCGAGAAGGACGGCCGCTTCCTCTGCATGGTCTGCTTGACCATCGAGCCCCAGAGAACGTCCTTGTTCTCGCGTTGGAGGGCGTGAATCGAGTCGATCATGAGGGTGAAGGCCTCGGCGTTCTTGTCGGAGACGCCCGACGCGGTCTTGATCTTCGGGGTCGCCTGCGACTCGCGCCAGACGTCCTCGTAGAAGATGAACTCGTCGCAGTTGTCGATCAGGAGGTTGGCCGACGAGTTCTTGACGCCGACGCCGATCACCATCTTGTTGTTTTCCTTCAGCTTGGTCACCAGCGGCGTGAAATCGCTGTCGCCGGTCAGGACGACGAAGGTGTCGATGTGCTCCTTGGAATGAGAGACGTCCATGGCATCCACGACCATCTTGATGTCGGCCGAGTTCTTGCCGGAGTAGCGCCGCTTCGGGATGTCGATGAGTTCGATTCCGGCCTCGTGGAACTCGCGCTTGAAGTCGCGGTAGCTCTCCCAGTCGGCGTACGCCTTCTTTACGATGATCTTTCCCTTCTCGACCAGTCGCTCGAGAATCAGGTTGATGTTGAGTTTCTTGATATCCGAATCGCGCACTCCGAGCGCGATGTTTTCCAGATCGCAGAACAAAGCGATCCGCTTTTCGTCATTCACGGGTATTTCCTCTTATCGGTTCTTGTTTCTCTAGAAGGACTTCCGAGGTCCGGCGCCGTCGTTGTCCCTGGCGACCTTGTCTTGGAACAAGAGAGGTAAGCCGGGGCCCGAAGTTCCTGTGCGCGGAGCTTAGCACGGGGAAGCCGGCAGACGCTCGGCCGCTGCCGCCATCCACTTCGCGAAACCGTTGCGATCCCGCCGTTGGATCAGGTCACGCAAGTGCCCGAGCGCTCGCTCCAGCCTGGCAACGGCTTCTTCCGAGTACGGGTTGTCGACCTGAATCTCGAAATAGACCTCGGGGCTCTCCCGGACCAGAGTCGCCGCCAGTTTCTCGAGCCCCCTGTCGGTCGTGCTGTGAAGCTCCACCGATCGCTCACCGCCGTCGACACGGGCTCCGGCAAACGCCAGCGTAGAGGCGTGGGCGAGGCTCAGCATGTCGGCCATCAGGCGATCGTGCTCGTCGAGACCGATCCGGATCAGACGGGCCGAGGTCGGCGCGAAGAGATCGCTGACGAAGTCCTCGGCGCCTCTGTCGCCGGTGTCGCAGACGACGACATCGCAATCGCGCAGGCTGGTGGTGGTGGGTCCGAAAAGTGGGTGAAACGAGGACACCCGAACACCTCGGGCCTGAAGATTCCGGATGGCCTCGACCATGGGGGTCTTGATACTCGCCATGTCGCAGACGATCCCGCTGGGCGGTGCGGAGCACCAGTCGCGGTAGAGCTCTGCGGTACGGCTCGGCGGGGCCGCCGACACCACCAGCTCGACCTCGGTCAGGCGCGATCGAGTCGCCTCATCGATCCCCCCCGGACTGCGCGGATCGAGAACCGCGACCCGAAACTCCTGGGCCCGCAGAAACGAGACCATCCAGCGCCCCATCCGACCCGCGCCGCCTACGACGATCGCGCTCTTGCCCTTTCCAGCAGCCGCGAAGCGCAGACGCTGCGCTTCCTGCGCCGTGACCGAGGCCGACATGAGCGTCGAGAGAATGTCGTCGGCCAGGTGCGGATCCAGACCAGTGGTTTGCGCGATCTCGCGGCCCCGGTCGAGCACCTTGCGCTCCTGACGGTAGTCGACCGTCGGCAGGTCTTGGCTGAGCTTGATCGCCGCAACCTCACGCGCCAGCTCGATTCGGCGAGCTGCACTTTCAAGGATTGTCTCGTCCAGCTTGCGAATACGATGGCGGGCATCCTCGAGATCCATGGGCGTCTCCTTGGGCGGCACAATGGGTAACTCTGCTCACCCAGTATAGGCAGGAAACAGGCCGGTCCCCTGATACGATCCCGGCCCCGCGATGAACGATTCCACCTCTGCGAGAATCGCACTCCTGGTCACCGGCGCCTCGGGCATGAGCTTGCCACGAGTGTTGCTCGGTACGCTCGCGAGCCATCCGGCCATCGAGAAGATTCACCTGGTGGTCTCGGCGGGAGCCAGCCAGGTGCTCAAGCATGAGCTCGATCGTGACAAGACCGGAGCCGAGGACCTCATTGGCGCTGCTGCGATCGAACCGGCGGACCGCGAGCGGATTACGGTCCATCGCGACAGCGAGCTTGACGCTGCGGTCGCGTCCGGCTCGTACCGGCTGACCGGAACCGCGATCGTGCCCTGCAGCGCGGGTACCCTGGGTGCGCTCGCCACCGGCAGCGCGCGTACGCTGATCCAGCGCGTCGGTGCGGTGGCACTCAAAGAGGATTGGCCCCTGGTTCTCGGTTTCCGCGAAACTCCCCTTTCGATCGTCCACCTCGAGAACCTCCGCCGCCTTGCCTACGCGGGGGCCGTGATCCTGCCACCCGTGCCCGCCTTCTACATCGGGGGTGACTCGATGGATCGCTTCCTCGAGCACTACAGCCTCCGGATCATGGATCGACTGGGTCTTGCCGCGGTCGACTCGAGCGAGCTTCGCTGGCCGCCTCGGGGACACCTTTCCTAGGTGTCCCCTTCTCGGCTGGTTTTCGGAGTCTCCTCCGGTCGCAACGGCGCATCATCCGTACGTCGCGACCTGGGCGTAGAGGAGGCGGTACCCCGATATACTCGCAGTCCCAAGACCGCCACGTTTCGCGCCCATGAGCACGCCAATCCCCGACATCCGACCCGAGAGGTTCCCGATTCCGCTCCAGACTCTGGCCGCGAAGGTCCGCGACGGCGAGCGCCTCGACGAGGCCGACGCACTGTTGTGCTTTTCGACCCCGGACATCCTTCATCTCGGGCGCCTGGCCGGAGCCGTTCGGACCCAACTCCACGGCGATGTCGCCTATTTCAACGTCAACCGGCATATCAACCCGACCAACATCTGTGTCTACACCTACGACTGCAAGTTCTGTGGATTCGCCGCGCTCCCGGGCGAGGGTCATGCCTGGGAGATGTCCCACCAGGACGTCTACGAGCACGCCGCCAAGCAGGGCGGTGACTCGGTCACCGAGTTCCACATCGTCGGTGGACTTCACCCGGACCTCTCACTCGAGTGGTACTGCGAGATGCTCCGGGGCCTCAAGCAGCGGTTCCCGAGCGTGCATCTGAAGGCCTTCACCGCGATCGAGATCGGCTGGTTCGCGCAGCACGAAAAGATTCCGATACGCGAGGTACTGGAGCGCCTGCGCGCCGCCGGCCTGGGATCTCTGCCCGGCGGCGGTGCCGAGATCTTCCACGAGCAGGTCCGCAAGGAGATCTGCAACGGCAAACTCGATTCCGACGAGTGGATCGAGGTTCATCGGACCGCTCACGGGATGGGCATCCCGTCGAACTGCACCATGCTCTACGGCCACATCGAACAGGCCGACCACAAGGTGGACCATTTGATGCGACTGCGTCAGCTCCAGGACGAGACCCGCGGCTTCAACTGCTTCATCCCCCTGGCCTATCACCCGGAGAACAACTACATGGGGCTCAAGTACCACACCACCGGTACCGAAGACTTGCGCCACCTGGCCGCCTCGCGACTGGTGCTCGACAACGTGGCGCACCTCAAGGCCTACTGGATCATGATCTCGCCGAAGCTGGCTCAAGTGGCGCTTTCGTTCGGAGCCGACGACATCGACGGGACGGTCGTCGAAGAGACCATCTACCACATGGCGGGCGCAGAAACCGATCAGTACATCTCGCGCGGCGAGCTCGAGCGAATCGTCCGCGAGGCCGGCTACACGCCAATCGAGCGGAACACTCTCTACCAATCGATCCGCAGCGCGGAAGCCGTGAGCGTGTGACCGAGTCGCCGCCGGTACACTACATCGCGGTCGATGGGCCGATCGGAGTCGGCAAGACGACTCTGGTCGAGCTCCTTGCGCAGCGCTTCGACGGGGTCAAGCTCCTCGAAGACGTGGAAAACCCGTTCCTGCCTTCGTTCTACGAAGACCGGCCCGGAGCCGCCTTCCAGACCGAGCTCTACTTCCTGCTCTCCCGATTCAAGCAGCAGCAGGACGTCGCGCAAAGGAACCTGTTCGATCGCTTGATGGTCGCGGACTATACCTTCCCCAAGAACCGCATCTTCGCCTACCTGAATCTGTCGGACGACGAGCTCATGCTGTTCGACAAGCTCTACACGCTACTCGAGCCGCAGCTGGCGGCACCCGATCTCGTGATCTACCTGGTTGCCGATCTCGACACCTGCATGGAGCGAATCGACAAACGCAGGCGTGATTTCGAACGAGACATGTCGACCGAGTACATGACCGAGTTGATCGACGCTTACAATCACTACTACCACTACTACAACCGCTCACCGCTTCTGGTCGTCGACACCCGCAGCCTGAACTTCGCCCAGCAGCCCGAGCATTTCGATGACCTCATTCAGAGGATCTCGAGGCCGCTAAAGGGCACTCACTACTATCAGCCGTTGGGCGGTTAGGCGCGCGGAAGTGCTCGTCGAGCCGTGCTAGGGTAATGGGCTTCGAAAGTCTTGCCGCTAGCGCTTTGCGCCAGGTGCGCATACGAAATCAAGGTGGTCTCGCAGTGACACTCCCGATCGAAGAAGTCCTCGAGGGCAAGTACGAGATCCTCGAGAAGATCGGTGAGGGCGGAATCGGATCCGTCTACAAGGTCCGCCACCGGTTGCTCGACGAGATCCGGGTCATCAAGGTCCTGCGGCCCCAAGTCGCGGCCAAGGAAGATCATCAGGAGCGCTTCCTTCACGAAGCCCGCATGGCGATTCGGCTCAAGCACCCGAACATCGCCCAACTCCACGATTTTTCGATCTCCGACGAAGGCACCGCCTTCATCGTCATGGAGTTCATCGACGGCATCGCACTCGACGCCCTACTCAAGGCCTCCGGCCCGCCCAGCCTCGATCTGACGCTGGAGATGGCGCAGCAGTCATTGCGGGCACTGGCCTATCTCCACTCTCATGAGCTGGTTCACCGCGATGTGTCGCCGGACAACTTGATGCTGACCACGTCGTTCGACGGCACCGCGCGCATCAAGCTGATCGACCTGGGCATCGCCAAGAACCTGGCCGAGGAAAGCAACCTGACACAGACGGGCGTTTTCCTGGGCAAGGTCCGTTACTGTTCACCCGAGCAGTTCTCGAGCGCGGAAGATCAGACCCGGCCGCTCGATCATCGCAGCGACATCTACTCATTCGGACTACTGCTTTACGAGCTCCTGACCGGTATCTACCCGTTCAAGGGCGAGACCTTTGCCGAGCTGGCGGGCTGCCATCTGTTCCAGCCGCCGATCGGTTTCGATCAGACGGATCCCGAGGGCAAGGTGCCCGATGAGTTGCGCGAGGTCGTGCTGCGATCCATCGCAAAGGATCCCGAGGACCGCTTCTCTACCGCCGAAGAGTTCGTTCAGGAGCTGCTTCCGTTTCGCGACACCGAGAGCTCGATCGAGGACGAGCTCAATCGCACGGTCGAGCGAACGACCTCAGCGATCGCTCTCAAGAACTACACTCGCCCGGGTTCCACCCAGGACCGTCTGAACGCCGAGTTCGGGCTCGGCACCACGGCCGCGCCCAAGCCGCTGACCGAGGCTCGGCAGCCAGAAGCAGCTGGCGCAAGAGGTACGGCCTCGGCGGTATTGCCTACAGCCGGCGGCCCGGCCAAGAAATGGTGGTGGATCGCCGGAGGCGGCGCAGCCGTGGTCCTGGCGGGTCTCGGCATCTGGCTCGGTAGCTCCGTTCTGGGCCGAGACTCGGGCGACACGGCGGGTGACGGCTCCTCCGAGGCGCAGGCTATAGAGATCGCGCAGACCGAGAGATTCACTCTTCCCGAGGTTGACCCCGACCGGGTGGCTCTCGACGCCGCGCTGCCTCCTCCGCCCACCGGAGACGAAGAGAAAGCGGCCCCTCAGGTCGAACCTGGAACTGATGCTCCCGGTCCCTCCCAGCTCGGACCGGACCCGGACCCGGAAGACGGACGCCGGCCTCCGCTCGGTGACCCTCAGTTCCAGGGGAGACCCCCACCCCACGGTGGGCGTCCGCCGCCGGGGAGTCGGCCGGGAGAGCTCGGTCCACCACCGATCGGCCGGACTTCGGAGATCTATGAGACCAGCGTGGGGGTGGTCGCTCCGGTGCTGGAGATGCTGCCCGAGCCGATGTATCCGGACGGCAAGCGGCCCAAGAACCGTCTCACGGTGGACGTCGCGGTGCTGGTCGACGAGGAAGGCAAGGTGCTCACCGCCCGGGTCGAGGCCGGCGCAGGGTTTCGGCGCCGCTTTCGCGACGCCGCCATCGAGACCGCGAAGCGATCGAGATTCCGCCCCGCGGTTCGCAACGGCGTCGCAGGCCGCATGTGGACCAGTCTCAAGATCGTATTCGAGACCGAGTAGCGTCAGGCCGCCCTGCCCCGACGTCTTCGGTTACAGGATCTCGACTTCGACCGGGCCTTTGAGCCGCATCATGCAGGCCAGTCGGCACGGGCCGGCTTCGAGCTCACAGATCTCCTCCAGCGTCTCACGCTCCTGATCCGAAAGCTCGTCCACGTTTTCGGCGCCCGACAACACGCGCACGGGGTCGCTGCCGCAGATTCCGGAATGACACTCCGCGGTGATCTGCACGCCCGCGGCTTCGGCCGCCTCGCAGACGTTGGACCCGGCGGCAACCGGCACCGACTCGCCGGTACCCTTGAAGGTAGCGGTCGGGCCCTCGGCCGCGGCGCTCCCGTCCGCTTCCCGGGCAGCGCCAACGGCCGGCGGTGACTCGGCAAGGCCCTCGTCCAGAACCTCCTCGGCGCCCCGGCTGAACAGGAAGGACTGCTGTCCCATGCGGATCCGGTCTCCGTGCTCCAGGAGGCGCGCGGCGCGGACTTTCAAATAGGTGCCGTTGACGCTTTTGAGGTCCTTGATCAGGATCGCTCCGCCCTCGGCGGACACCGCGAGATGGCGCCGCGAGAGCGTCGTGTCCTCGGCGTCGAGGATCCCCCCGGGCGCCTCGCGTCCGAAGATCATCGGCTTGTCTCCGAGCTCGTAGCGTCCCTCCTCGGCGCCCGCTGCGTCGTAGTGAATCACCGCCATTTCGCCGCCATCGATCGAGAACAGCAGGAACTGGCGGCCGACACGCACCAAGTCCCGGTCTCCGACCTCGATCTTCTTGGCAGCTTGCGCGCGCAGGAAAACGCCCGTGGCTCCACCGTCGTCGCGCACGAAATAGCCTTCCTCGCTGTGCGCCACCGATCCGTGGACATTCGACAGTGTCGAGTCGTCGGCAAACGCCAGATCACAGCCGGAGCGCCCGATGGTCACGACTCCTTTGACGGGCAGCGGATACTCGTCCTCCTGGACACCCGTGGGAAGCACGCGAATCAAGAGGGGCCCAGCGGAGACCTCTTCGCGGCCGGGCTCCAGGCTCTCCTCGGGCGGGCCGCTAGGCTCCGCCGACCCGGCCGGCGTCCCGGCGACGGCGGATTCGGAGACCTCGAGCTCCGCCTCCTGGATCTCGACGTCGATCTGCTCTTTGCCGTCGATCCGCTGCCGGATCACCTGGGCCACTCGCACGCCGTCACGCAGGGCCGACTTGATGTTGCCGCGATGCTTGACCTCCTTGAAGCCGGCAGGGTCGGCGTCGAAATCCTCGGTCTCGAAGTAGGCCTGGCTCAGCAGATCTCCCACCAGGTACAAGTTGTTCTGGCAGGTCTCGAGGCACCGATTGACCACCATGCGCTTCCTGTTCTTGGGCCCGCCGTTGACCATGTGAACCCCGAACGAGTTGAGGAGGGCTTCCGGAATGTCCTCGCCGATGCAGGCGATGACCTGCGGCTTGGGAAACTCCAGCAGAGTGAGCTCGCCGGGCCGTCCGTCCATCCGGCGCCGGTCGGTGCGAATCGCCAGGTACTCCTCTCGGTCGTCGCCGGTCAAGACGGCCACCGGCTCGCTGCGCCGGTAGTAGCGGATGTTGCCGTTGCCGACATAGGCGGCGAAAAACGCATCCGCCAGGGCCTTGGAGATCCTCGGCATCTTGTCGCCGCGGTAGGACCAGTAGACCGAAGTGCGGTCTCGGGCCTCGCTCTTGGCCTCGGAAATGGCGATCACCGCCTCGGCGGCCGAGGTTCCACCTCCGATAACGCAGGCGGGCTGCCCGACGAATCGCTCGGCCTCGGAAAGCTTGTAGGCGATGCCGTCGGTATTGCCGGGGATATCGAAGCGACGCGGTACGCCGCGGCCCAGAGCCAGGACCACATGACGGGCTTCGTAATGCTCGCTTTGGCGTGTCCGGTGGTTCCACAGTGTCGCGCGATAGCCGCCGTTTTCGAGTAGCTCGAGCTCCGAGAGCTCGGCGCCCACCCGGACCGGAACCTCGTGCTCTCGATAGAGCTCTTTCCATTGCTCGCACATGTCGTCTTTGTCGATCGGATCAAAATGGAGACAGGAGACCAGGTTCCCTCCCACCGGGAAGCACATCTGATCGCCGCCACCGAAGCTCGGCAGGATCAGCTTGTCCTTGGCGTAGTCGCGAATGCGCTTCATCAGGTCGTCGTAGTCGACCACCAGAACGCCGATGCCGAGCTCGACCGCGCGGAAGGCCGTGGCCGTACCGGCCGGGCCACCGCCGGCGATGAGAACGTCCACCGTTTTCGAAGACCCAGCCATCTCTTCAACCTTCCTCGACCAAACGTCCCTCGAGGCGGCCGAAGACGACCCGCTCTCCGACCGGAAGCTCGACTTCACCCTCCGTCTGGGCGCCCGCCACGAACGTGTGGTTGCGGCTGCCTTCGTCGCGCACCAGCACCTTGTCGCCCGTCACGGTCACTACCGCGTGACGGCGAGAGACGTCCGGGACGTTCAGGCGCACTCGGGCGTCCTTGGTGCGACCGACGAGGTTTTCGCCCTCGTCGAGCTGGAAGCGCTGGACTCGGCCCGCCATCTGGAGCTCCAGAAACAGGCGGCGGCCGGGCGCACCCGGCTGCGCAGGCCTGCTTGCGCTCGCGCTCGCCTCGGCCAGGATCTCGGGAATCGGCACGACGACCTTCTCGACACGAGTACCGCCGTCGTCCGCCAGCTCCTTGGACGCGGCCGGCTTCTTTTCTGCCAGCTCGTCCTCGGACCGCTTCTCCTCGGCTCCGTCGTCGCGCAGGGCCGCCGGCAGAATTGGGATCTCGCCGTCCGTTTGCGTCTTGTCGACGGGAGGGATATCGATGGTGTCGAACTCACCGCCTTCGGTATCGAGAGCCTGAAAGATAAACCTCTCGCTACCGCCGAAGCAGACCATGCTGAGCGGACCGATCGGCTCCGGCCGCTCGAGGCGCACGCCGTCCACTTCGGTGCCGTTCAGGCTTCCGAGGTCCTCGATCAGATACCTCTCGCTGTCGGTATCGAACGCAATCCGGGCGTGCTCGGTCGACACCACCGAAGCCTGGATGCACACCGTGCTCTCGGCCGAGCGCCCGATCGTGGCCTCGGCGCCGATCTCGAACTCACCGTGCTCGCGTGATATCAGTTTTGCCTTCATGGTGCTTCGTCCAAGTACAAGAGTAGCTCCGACCGGCGACTCTTGTTGGGGTGGAACAGGTGGCACGTGACACAGCGATCCGACGCCAGGCGAGCGGCATGGCACCGCCGGCAGGAGTCGATCGCCGGCAGGTTCTGGATCGACGCGTTATCGAGGCTCGTATCCGGAGGGTCTTCGGCTTCGAGCTCGTCTTCGATCGGGATGCGGTCGTGGCAATCCAGGCAGCGCGCCTGCAGGATGTGCGCGCGATGATCGAACTCCGCCCGCCGCAGGGCTCGCTGGTCCTTCTGGACACGGCCGATGGTGGCGTCCTCGACCCGGTGACACTGCCTGCAGGGCGTCGTCAGCTCTTCGACCAGAAGCTCGATCGAGACCACCTCGTCTTCCGAGAGGTCGGTGCTCTTATCGCCCAGGGCCAGCTCGAAGACCGTCTCGTCGAGCGCCGCGAACGGCTCTTCCACCTCGCGCGCGAGCTTTCCGAGGAGATCCTCGATCGCGGCCAGCTCGGCCTGAATCTCTTGCTCCGGCCGGCCCCGCAACCCGATCGCCTGCTCCTCGAGGGCGCCGATGGCCTCTCTATAGAGCGCTCGCAACTCATGGGGCTCGGTGTTCGGCGAGGTCTCGAGGAGATCGGCCAAACCCGCGCTCGGATAGAGCATCTGGCGCAGCATGCGCAGGTTCTCCAGAATCCACGGATCTCGGTGGTGGACCGGCCCCTTCACGACCAGGGAACCGCGGCGGCGATACTCGTTGGGGTCGGTGAAATACGCCCAGCGGATGCCCGCGCCCTGGTCGGCGATGATCTGCTCGAGTGTAGCCACGCCTGGTGCTCCAGCGCCGGTGCGGATCGGTAGCCCCGGAGTCGAGACCGTCGACGTCAGGTGGCAGGAGTCGCAGTGCCGATCGAAGTCGATCAGCTCGAAGCTCCGGCCATCCGGTTTGGCGTTATGGCAGTAAAGGCAGGATCTTTCGACGTCGGTGAGCTTCTGGCGCTTCATCACTTCGCGTACGTGGTGAACGTGGGCAAATGACAGGCTCTCGTTATCTGCGATCTGCTCGGCGACGAAGTCGAACTCGGGGTGCTCGCTCGTGAAGGAATCGAAATGGCATCGCTCGCAGCGCTGGTCGGCGACACGAGTGATCGAGGCATCCCGGCCCTCGTGCTCGAGGTGACAGGTGAAGCACGGCACCTCGTGCTCTCCCGGCACCAGGCGGCGGAAATCGTCGGACCGGAAGATGTAGTGAGCAGCGAAGTTGTACACACCCAGCTCATCCCCGAATTTTTCGTGACAGCTCGAACAGAGCTCGTCACTCGCCTGTCGCGCTTCCGGATCGTGGCAGCTCGCGCACTCACTCTCGAAGGCGGCGTGATTGGACGACAGTGGACCATTTGAAGACAAGGAGCCACGGCCCATGAACTCGTCGACCGCTATGACGCCGAGTACCAACCCGATCAGAGCCGCTCCCAGGAGCAGCATCTTGTTGCGCGCCGGTCGCGGCGGGTACGCATTGGCGACGGGAAGCTCGCTTTCGCCGAAGCTCCCTTTCTGGCCGGTCCACTTGTCCTTGGGGCTCATGAGCTCAGCTCCGCTAGTAGCGGAGCACCCCCCAAAGATGGAGCCCGAGAAAGACGAGCAGCAGAAGCGACGTCGGAACGTGCAGCCAGAGCCAGGCACGCAGGGCCTGTTGCAGTGTGTAGTGCGCGTCGATCTCGAACTTGGCCCGGTAGAGCTCTTCCAGCTCATCGAGCTTTTCGGCCTCTTCCTCGGGCAGCTTCTCGCGCAGATAGCGGACCGATCGGAGTCTCTCCCGGATACCGCCGGTGATGTCGAAGAAATAGACCCACCGACGGTTCGGCGCTTGGAGCTTCGTCGCCATCGCGCTGTCGTGCAGATCCCGGATCTCGGTGGCGCTCGAGGCGGCCAGCTCTGCGGCCCGGGCGCGAATGTCGTCTACGAGCTCCGGAATCCTCTCGTAGAGCACCTCGGTCGACAGACCCGAGGTCATCAGGCGTGGGATCCAGCGCTGCATCCCTCGCCCCGCGAGACCGCCGATCACCGTCCAGATGCTCAAGCCGAGCAGCCAGATGGTCACCCATCCCTCGGGCATTCCGAAACCACTGTGAACAAGAACCAGGAGCAGGAAGAGCGCGCCCCCATACACGTGGAGCACGAGCCAGAGGCGCGACCGGCCGAGGCCGAGGCGGCTGAAGAACGACATCGCCCGCTTGCGGGCGCTGAGCGCGGTGACCAAGAGCAGCAGCGCCGCGGCGGACCAGCCGAAGATGAGGCTGAGGGTTCCGCCCGGCGCCGCGTCCCACCAGATCGTTCCGGCGGCATACGCCGACACGACCGCCAGGCACAGGAGCACAAAGCCCCAGACGCCACCGAGTGGAGCTCCCGGCACCGAGAGACCGCTACCCGGTTCGGCCATCAGGCATCCCCCGTCAAGAGCAATTGAAACTCGTCCAGCGAGCCGATCCGAAACGCGCAGCCCTGCGGGCAGTTGCTGACGCAGGCCGGTCCGTGCCCCGTGTCCTCGCACAGGTCGCACTTCGAGGCGACCGCCCGGTTCCGTCCCCGCAGGCCGGTCGGAACCATGTCGTCGGGCCACACGGTGGCGGTCTCGTGCATCACGATGGCGTCGTAGGGGCAGTTGTTGGCGCAATTCGAGCATCCGATGCATACATCCTCGTCGACCGCCACGACTTCGCCGACACCGGCGCGGTGAATCGCACCTGTCGGGCAGCCCACCAGGCATACCGGATCGCGACAGTGGTAGCAGGATTTGGCGACCAGCAGATTGCCGTACTTGTTGCCCTCGCGCACGAAGCGCGGCCTGCCGCCGTGTGTGTCCGCGCAGGCCCGCACGCAGTCGTCGCAACGGGTGCAGGTGTTGAGGTCGATCGCCAGGATGCTGTTGCCCTGGACAAGGCCGCTGCGCAGCGCCACTTCGGTGAATTCGGCAAAGCCCACATTGCGGCGCGAGAAACCCGCTTCGCGAATTCGATCGGTGGCGCTCTGCCAGAGCTGGTCCTCGATCTCCGGCTGGCTCTGAATCAGCTGCTCGACCACCGTCCGGGGGATCTTGATCAGCTCCGCATACTCCACTGACAGTGCAGTCGACTGCCATTCGTCCAGGGCCTCGACCACGAACTCGACTTCGCCCAGGGTCATTCCCTTCGACAGATAGGAGACCGCGATCTCGCCGTCGGCGTAGCCCTGCATGAGCTTGACGAAGCCCGAGCGAACGAGATAAAGGCAGTCGGCGGCCTCCCCGGCCTTGACGATCTCCTCCTCCGGCTCGCACGACACCAGCTCGACATTCTCCTTGAGCGCGTCGACAAAGACGTCGGTGCAGCCCTGGAAGAGCGGCGTGTTCTTGAGCTGAACCGCCAGCGAGCGCTCCCGGTACAGCTCGTCGAGCTCGGCCTTGAGCGCCTTCGACTTGCGCTTCATCAGCCGGAGCGCCGCCACCTTGATCTGGACCAGGCGGCACTCGCCGGCGGTCCTGGCGGTCACCGACTGCGGCCAGCCGCTCATCGAGCCGATCTCACCGATCAGCTCACCCTTGCCCAGGCGCGCCGCTGCGCCCTCAGGCAGATCGAAGTCCATGGTGGCGAGCAGCGTGATCCGGCTCGGATCGACCCGAGTCGCCCTGCGCATCAGGACAGTGCCGCCGGCCACGGTGTCGGTCGGCGATTCGGCCGGCGAAGCTCCGATCACCGTGCGTGAAAGATCGAAGATCGGCCGGGCTCCAGTGGCTTCCGGCCCGACGCCCTGAACGAAGACTTCGACTTCGCCCTCGAGAACGTAAAACGCCAGATCGATGTAGGTCCCCTCTTCGAAGAGAACCGAGCCGTTCGCCCAGCGCGCGATCGAGATATCGGGGCTGATCTTCTCGAGGAACCTGTCGTCGAAATCCGAGAACAGCTCAATCGCCTTGAGCTCCTCGACCGACGGCTTGTCCGAGATCTCTGCCAGGCCGCTCTCGTCGTCGTACGAGGACCAGCGATCCCGGTACTGCTCCAACCGGCGAAACTCGGTCTTGCCCGGCCCGAGGACCTCGTCGCTCATCGCGATCCTCCTGTCGATCCACCGGAACCGTCAGCGCGGCCGGCCGAGACATTGGTCGGGCTGACCAGTTTGTAAAGCTCCCGGAGCCGTTTCTGAACCGCCAGGAGAAGCTCCTCGATCGACGCTTCGCCCACCTTGGGAAGCGGTTTGAAATCCACGCCCCCCGATGCAATTCCCGCCGCCGAGCCGACGGTGGCCCCCGGGGTCAGCGGTCGCGGCGTCGGCGGGCGGAGTACCCACTCTTCCGAGCGGCGCTGCTCGGCGAACGTCGTCGTCGACCGAACCGATCCCGAGCTTTCACTCGAGCTCGCACTCTGCCCACGACCGCCCCCGGAAGAGCCCGCCGGCAGCGTCGCCACGCGCACGTCGGGTACCGGGCCCCGGGACGCGATCACGGCCCTCGCCGACGACGAGATCTCGCCGTCCGCCAGCCGGTGCTGCCAGTGGCGCACTTCGTTCATGCCGCGCACATAGTCGAAGTCCGACCCGGACGGATGCCCTGCCGACAGCAGGCGCCGATCGGTGACGTAGTGGCAGCCGGTGCAGGTCTCGGCCCGCGTCTTCGACTGGCGCAGATCCTTCTTGCCCAAACCGAGCGCCGCCAGGTGCCCGGGCCGCTGCCGGCCCAATTCTTTGCCGGCTTCGTTCTTGTGCGGCTCGAGCCAGTCCGCCGCGGGCCCGTGGCAGCTCTCGCAACCGACCCCGTCGAGCACCTCCCGCGACTCCTTGCCCGAGAGAATCGTGCCGTGGCAATCCATGCACACCGCGCGACCGGTGGTCATTTGCGATGTCTTGACGCCATAGAGGCGCGCGATCCTGAGGACGTCGGGATCGCCGTCGAAGAACGGATTCACCGAGCGGGAGTGCTCATGACCGAACCACCATTGGTTCTGCTCGGTGTGACAGCCGGCGCAATTGACCGGACCGATGGTCCTACGCTGCGAAGCCGGCCGGATACGGATCTTGAACCCTCCCGCGACCCCCGCCGCCCCGGTCGATGCTGCTCGGGCGCCCGGCTCCGCAGAGGCGCCGCCGCTCGAGGCGGGCACGGTCGAGCCGGGAGAGCTTCCTTCGCTCGGCGGAGTCCGATCTCGCACACCGGAAGCACCGCCACCCGCGGCCGGGGTCCCGTCGGCCGCGGCGACCTCGAAGTCTTCCTCGGGCTCGATTCCACGAACCAGGTCATCGAGAGATGCGAGCTGCGATGCGTCGGCAGCGCCCAGAAAGCTCCTCGTCGCGCGCGCGATCGTGTCGGCGGCAGCGAGGAGAGACGCCTCGTTGCCGGGCACCGTGCGCACAGCCTTGACCGCGGCCAGCATCTCATCGACCTGAGAGATCCCGGCTGCGCGGCTGACCGCTCGCAACTCGGACACCGCGCTTCGCACCCTGCGGCTCATCGCTTTCGAATAAATGCCGTCGACGGTCGCCTTGGCCATTCCGCGCAGGCTGTACTCGAGATCGAGCGCCCGGCCGACGACGTACATAACGCGCTTGCGCGACATGGAACGTTCGCGATTGACCGGATCGGTACGGTCGCGAAAGGATCTCAGGAAGTTGTGTCGAATCTGACCCTGGCTCCACTCGACCAGCTCGAAGCCGGCGCTGCCGGTCGTGTGTCCCCCTTCGTTCACGAGACGTTCGAGCGGTACCGAGTGGCAGCTGAAGCAGTTCGCGGCGACCGGATACAGGTCGGACGGCCGCCGCATTCCGGCGTTGCGGCTGTCCGCGATGCGCTGGCGGCGGTGCGCTGCCGATTCTCCCGTATGGTCCTCGGCCGCACCGTAGTCGTTGTGGACGTCGAGGTAGTCCGCCCCGGCGCCGTGACACGACTCGCAAGAGACGCCCGAGACCACTCGGATCTGCCCGCTCTGGATGACCGGCGTGTAGTGGCAGCTGAAGCAGAGGCTGTCGCGCTTGATCAGGCGAAAGCCCATCTTTTTGGCGATCGTCTCCGCCTGCTCCTTCTTGTGAAGTGTCTTGAATCCGGTCGCGTGCGGAGTTGTCTTCCAGACCACCGCCTCGTGGATGTGGCATTCACCGCATTTCTCCGCCGTAACCACCTTGTTCGGGTCGATCTTGGCGTACTCGAAGAAGGGCGGTTGGGCCCGCAGGGGCGCGCACAGCGCCAGGCCGATCAGCAACACCCCCGCTACGACTGGTCGTTTCACTAGAACTTCAAGACCAGTTCAAAGCGTCCGCCAAAGCCGGTCAGGTCGTCCGAGGCGCCGAGGCCCTCGATGTAGCTCGCGAAGCCGTCCCAGACCAGGACCACGTGTTTTCCCTTGGCCATCTGGTAGCGAACGGTCGCGGCAGCCTGGTTAGCCACTCCGGAGGCCGTTCCGACCCGAAGACCGAGTTCGCCGAGCAGCTGGCGGCGAGCCAAGGGACCGTAGAACTTCTGGTAGCCGATCGCGCCGCCGGCGACGTTCCGCGCCCGGCTCGACAGCGGCGCCCCGTAGTTACCCAGGCCGACCGCGGCAAACGAGACTCCCGCGGGACCCAGCGGCCCGCCCGAAGCCGGCCCACTCGCCGCCGCCGAGTACTCGTCGAGCGCCAGGAAAGTCGTGAAATAGAACAGATCGAAGCTGTGGTGCGGGGTCCAGGACACCTCGCTGAAGAGCAGCGTGCCGTCGGTGGCAAACGCAGTCTCCTCGTCCAGGGCAAGCGAGCTCAGGAGTCGAAACGACGTATTGATTTTCCCGATGCGCTGAACCGCACTCACACCGACGCCGACAAGATCGCCGCTCGAGTCGCTACCGGTCACGTAGGCGAGATCGACATCGATGGTCGAGGTCCGGACATCGGTCGAGGTCAATACCGCAAACAGCTCGGCGTCGCCGTCTTCCACATTGTTGCGATGCAGGTCGCTCGCCCCGAAGAACAAGGTCGCTCGAAAGTTCGACGTGTTCTTGGGCAACAGGGTGTTGCGAGTGATCCCGACGCCATCTATCGAGTCATTGATCAGCATGCCTTCCTGGAAGATCAACAGCTGCCGGCCGATCGAGAAACCGACGTCGGTGCGTCCGAAGTCCTGCTTGTCGATCCCCGGAAAAATCTCGCCGAACTCACCCTCGAAGTACAGACTCTGGATCTCGGCGTTGAGCTCATCGCGGAAGGCGTCGTCGTCGCCAAACAGCGCCTGGAACTCGGGGCTCCGCGAGCTGGGCTCGAGGATGTAGCTGGTGAACCGGCCGTCCTGGTCGAAATTGCGGAAACCCAGCACCAGCCGCTCGGTTCCGGTGAGCTGCAAGTTGGCGAACAGATCGAGCCGATTGGCCCACTCGGTGATCCGGAAGTCGTCGACCTCGAAACTCTGGATCGCGCTGCGCAGCGTGCCGAAAACGATCAAGGTCGGCTGCCACACGGCGCCGGTCGGAAGCTTGAACCCCGGATTGATGTTGCCGGTGCCCAGATACGGATTGCCCAGCTCGAGCAGAAGCCGTGGCCGCTCGGGAAGATCCTCGAGCAGCGGAATGTACTCGTCGGTAACCGCGCTCGAGTCATGGGCGCCGTCGTCGCTTTCGCCGTGCGCCTCCCCGACCTCGGGGTCTGAAGCGACTTCCACCGCGACCGCCGCATGGGCCGGTACACCGGCTCCGGTGGCAAGCAACAGAATCAGACCACCGGCCGCCGCGAGGAGTCCGAGGTCTCTCCTGCGAGTCATCGTCCCGCCTCCCCGGTCGCGGCGCCTCCGGTGCCACCGGCCGTCCGGACTTCCCCGACCCGGGCCTCGATCTCCTGCTGCCAGAGCACCTGATGGCCGGCGACCACCCGCTCGGCAATCTGTTTGGTCGTCAGGCCATAGTCGAAACCGACGATCCTGATTCGGTTGACCAGGTTGACCGGCAGCATTCCGGCCACCAGCTCGACCCGGATCTTGTAGGTCCCCGAACCGCTGAGCTGGGACGGCTTCACCTTGTACTTCGGGTAGCGCCGGCCGGCGGGCTCGATATTCTGCTTGTGCTTGCGCGCCCCGCGCGGCCGGCCGGTGAGAATCGTCGAGGTCGTCGACGGCCGCAGAAACGGCAGCGGATCGGGCGAGAAGTTGAGTGCCAGAATCTGCTCGCGCTCGCCGCCGCGCACCATCCGGGTCAAGAACCGGCCCTGGAGGCTGAACAGCTGCTTGTCGAGCGGCAGCTCGCCGTTGTGGACGTAGAGCGAGTGGTTGTCGCGCAGATCGCCGTTGGGATCGAGATCGCCGGACCGGAAAACGACGTTGCCGTCGGGGCCGGTTACAGTCACCCGCAGGAATACCACTCGCTCGGCGTCGAATCCCGTCGGCACGCCGTGCCCGTCGGTGCCATTGGCGACCTCGACCTGAAACACCAGGCCCTTCTCGGGATCGGCCTTCAGAATCTCGACGCCCATCAAACGGTAGGCCACGCGGAGAATATGACGGCGCTGGCGATTGGCCTCGGCCAGAAGCTCGATGTTGTCGGTCAGGATGTCGCGAGCGTCGTAGCGGTCATCGGCCGAGCTCCAGTGCTCGGGAAACTCGTAGTCCTCGGCCACATTTGTCTCGAACTCGTCCGTGCCCCAGCCGGCCTCGTGGTCGTAAGTCAGCCACTGCCGGATAGTTGCCAGCTCCGAGGCGGCGGTGTTGTGCGGAAAGATTCCGGGATGGATGACCGAGTGGTCAGGCCCGATAAACATGTGGTTGGTGATCCGTCGTGTCCGCGTCGGCTTGCCGCCGACCACGGCGGCAGGGCCCTCCGGGTAGCCCGAGTCCACACCCGGCTCCGTGCCCATGTGGCAGTCCTGGCAGGAGACGCCCTTCCTGGCCGCCGGCGAGGTCTTGAACTCGCTGAACGCCTCTTCCAACCGGAAGCCGTTGACCAGATTCACATCGTGACAGGTCGCGCAAAAGCCCGAAGTGGTGAGCTGTAGGAATTTCTCTGCCTTTCCGTGGATCGCTCGCCCAGCCTTGCCCCGCTCGGGATTCACCCGGTAATCGGAGCTCTCGATGACGCGCGCGACCTCGACGTTGCCCTCGGGACCGTAGACGGGATCGAAAAGGTCACCGCGCTCGATCGCCAGGCGACCGGAGAGCTTGCCGTAGTTGCGGTTGACGCGATGGCAGACGACGCAGGTCACGCCCTCGCGCGAGGTCGGGTGCCGGTCCATGTTGGTCATGAACTCGGGCTCCTCGAGATTCATCCCTACCGGATCGTGGCAGCGGATGCAGAAGTCTCCGTTGGTGCCGTTGGTGATGACCAGGACCGCCCCCTGCATCGCGTTGAAGATCGGGCTCATCTGGCTGTAGGCGTGCGGTGACACCGACCACTCCCGGTACTGAGTGGGGTGGCAGGTGGCGCAGGTCGTGGCTGAGGGGTAGGTGCCCTCGGCAAAGAGCTTCTCGTGCTCCTGGTCGGCGGTCAGAGCTCGTTCCGGCTCTTCGTCCTGGGCTCCTACGGCCCCCGCTACGAGCGTTAGCACAAGCGCTAGACCAACGCCGAGCGTTCTACGCCAGAGGTCGAGTCTCTCCGCCGAAACTTGGTCTCGTCCAGTCATCACGATTCCCCTCCCGGGTCACAAATTGGTCGGCACACGATATCACTGCGCCCGCGTCCGGATTGGTCGTTGTATAGACACGATCCGGGGCTCGAAAGCTAGACGTATCCGACGTTCGGACCGTCTCAGTTGGTCGTTCTTGCCGAGCGAATCCGGCTCTGCCAGACTCTGGGCTTTCCGAGATCTGTGAAGCGGACCATCCTTCTCTACAGCCTGACGATTGCGCTGGCCGCCCTGTTCCTGCAGTGGCTGGAGTACCAGCGCGCGGTGCGGACGTTTACGCCCGAGTTCTATAGCGTCGCGCTGGCGACGGCTTTCCTGGCTCTGGGCATCTGGGTCGGCCGCCGGCTCACGGCAAGACATCCGCGCGCCGGTTTCGAGAAGAACACTCAGGCCCTCGACTATCTCGGGATCACCGAGCGCGAGGTGGAGGTCCTGGAGCTCCTCGCCCAGGGCCACTCCAACAAAGAGATCGCCGATTCGCTCTTCGTCTCGCCGAACACGGTCAAGACCCATTTGGCACATCTCTACGACAAGCTCGAGGTCGCTCGCCGCACGCAGGCGATCCAGAAGGCGAAGGCCCTGCGGCTGATCCCGTGATCCCGCTCCGGGCCTCGACCTTTCAGACCATTCTGGGGAAATCACCCGTTCGGGTGATGTACTCCGGACGCCGACTCGCTAGGTTTCGGGCCACGACGAACCGACACGACCCGGATCAATCCAGCAGGAGGCCCAGATCATGAAGAAGACCATCATCACCTACGGAGTCATCGCCGGCGGAATCATCGCTCTCTCGATGGCGGTCGGCTACTTCGTGACCGGCGGTGACCACATGGTCGGCGAAGCTCACGAGGAGCAGACCGGCGAAGGCGAAGACGGCGCGCTGTGGGCCGACGACGAAACCGGCGGCTTCGACGTCGAGATGTCCGAGTGGCTCGGCTATCTCTTCATGCTGGTCGCCCTCTCGGTCATCTTCCTGGGTGTCAAGAAGTACCGCGATCACGAGCTCGGCGGGGTAATCAAATTCGGTACCGCCTTTTTGATCGGCCTCGGGATCTCGGTGATCGCGAGCCTCATCTACACCGTCGCCTGGGAGGTGAGCTTGAGCCTCACCGACTATGCCTTCATCGAGGACTACACGCAGTCCGTCGTATCCCAGAAGAAAGCCGAGGGAGTCAGCGGCGCCGAGCTCGACGCGCTCATCGCCGAGATGGAAGAGATGAAGGTCCAGTACGCCAAGCCGGTCTACCGCATGGGCATCACCTTCATGGAGATGTTCCCCGTCGGCCTGCTGGTAAGCCTGATCTCGGCGGTCCTTCTACGCAACTCGAAGCTCCTGCCGGCGACCGCGTGATCAGGGACGTAACGGAGTAGCTCCGTCTCGGCCGTTCTCGAAGGCATCCCCGATACAATGCCCATCCCATGACGACCACCGCGCCCCCTGCCACCGAACAACAAATCGCCCCTCTCACCATCGCCAACCGGACCTTTCGTTCCCGGCTGATTCTGGGAACCGGCAAATACAAGGACGGCGACGAGATGAACGCGGCTCTCGAAGCTTCGGGCACCGAAATGGTCACCGTTGCGCTGCGGCGAGTGCCGCTCGACGAGATCGGAAAAGGCTCGCTCATCGACCAGATCGATCAGGAGAAGTACCTCCTTCTCCCCAACACGGCCGGCTGCTACACGGCCGACGATGCCATCCGCACCGCGCGGCTCGCCCGCGAGATCGGCGGCTGGGATTTCGTCAAGCTCGAGGTCATCGGCGACCAGAAGACCCTCTTCCCGGACAACGAGCAGACGCTGGAGGCCGCCAAGATCCTGATCGACGAGGGCTTCCACGTTCTGCCCTACACGATCGACGACCCGATCGTGGCCAAGAAGCTGGCCGACCTCGGCTGCGCAGCGGTCATGCCGCTGGCGGCGCCGATCGGCTCGGGTCTCGGCATCCGCAATCCCGCCAACCTGGCGATCATCGTCGAGCAGATGGCCGAGCGGGGCCTGCCGGTGATCGTCGACGCCGGTGTCGGCACCGCCTCGGACGCCGCGGTCGCGATGGAGCTGGGCGTCGACGGCGTTCTTATGAACACCGGGGTCGCCGAAGCCGAGGATCCAGTCAAAATGGCCCGCGCCATGAAGCTCGCCGTCGAGGCCGGCTGGCTTGCCGCTCACGCCGGCCGGATTCCGAAGAAGCTCTACGCCAACGCCTCGTCGCCTCAGGTAGGGCTGATCGGCCCGGCCGACTAAGTGGCTGCGAGTCCCTCGCCGATTCGAGAGCGCGCTCTCCGAGCGGCGGCGGTCCTCGCGGCCCTCGTGATCCTGGCGCTGACGACGCCCAGCGTCTTTCCCTACGACTTCTACACCTACTACAGTGCGGGCTCGCTCGCGAACGACCCGGGCCCGGCGGCCGCCTACGACATCGGCGCCCTCAACCAGCGCCACCGCGAGCTTCATCCCGGCACCGGTCACCGGGTCGGGAGCTTCTACTACTCGCCGCTTTTTCTGGTTCCGGCGGCCGCTCTTGCGCGGTTCGACTTCGAGGCCGCGCAGATGCTCAACCAGGTCCTGATCCTGCTCGCCCTCGGAGGCATCTTCTATCTCGTGCTCGAACCCGGCCGGCCGCGCTGGCTCCTGGCCCTCCTGTTCGTGGTCTTCGTTACCGCGGATCCGGTGCGCATCCAGTTCGTCTACCAGAACTGGACCTCGTTTCTGGTCCTGTTCGTGGGTCTCGCGCTTCGGCAGACCCACCGAG
>JBHHWO010000004.1:0-63984 GCA_046756565.1 Thermoanaerobaculia bacterium
ACCGTAAGACCTTGTCGCGCGACCATCTGGACTTCTGCCACGGGCTGCTAGGGCGACGTCCCGGCCTCTACAGGCCGGTCCCGCGCAAACTGACCTGGGCCACACCCGCTCCGGCGCCGTGCCGGACCACGATGGTGCCGCGTCTTGGTCCGACGGCTCCGGGCGCCAGCCTCACTCCCACGGTGCAGCTGCCGCTCGGCGCCAGAGCGGTGACCCCGTCGCAGGTCCCGGCGACCAACTGGAAGTCTTCGGCGTGATCGCCGCGCAGCACCACGCTCTTGAGGTCCAGCCAGGCCGCGCCCGGGTTGCTGATCACGACGGTGCCGATCTCGCCTCGCCCCCCGACCCTAGCCGAGCCCAGATCGAGCGAATCCGTCGAGATCCGAAACGCGGGCGCCGGCGTCCTCGCGATCCCGGTGAGCTGGATCTTAGCCGGGCTGTCCGGACCGTTGTACGACAGAACCAGCTCCGCCCGGTGAGTCTTGGCTACCGTGCCTTCGAACGCGATCTTGAAGCGGCAGCCCGCTCCGGGGGCCAGCCCGGCATCCAGCGCGCAGCCCATCTCGGTCAGGGCGAACGCTGAGGCGTCATCGCCCTCAAAGCGCAGCCCGGCGAGTTGCAGACGCGCGGCACCGTCGTTGGTGATCGCCAGATCCAGCTCCTCGAAGCGTCCGAGATAGACGTCACCGAAGTCGAGCCGGCTCGGCCTGACTTTGAGGGCCGAAACGGCCCCGGATCCGGAGAGACCGATCCGCACGACGGGCAGGTCGAACCCGGGGTCCACGATCAGCGTGGCCGCGCGCGGCCCTCGACGAGCCGGGCTGAAACCCACATCGAGGGAGCAGGACTTGCCGGGAGCCATGGCCTTGCCCACACACTGATTGGCGCGCACGAGAAAGTCCCCGGCCTCGCGCCCGCTGATCGCCGAAGACTGGAAAGTCAGGGTCGCGGTTCCCGAGTTGGTGAAGCGGAGCCTTCTGGGTGCGCTCTCGAAACCGACGCGCTGCTGCTTGAAATCGACCGCCGTCTGAGCCACCGCGAGGCGTGGCGTGACGCCGAGTCCCGCTAGGCCGACCGTCGAATCCTCGCTCGCGCCAGTGGCCGAGAGGCGTAGCCTTCCCGTGACCGGACCGTCTTCGACCGGCAGGAAGGTGAGCGCGATCGAGCACCGGTCACCGGACGGCACCACGCTTTCGCGGCAGCCGTCCTCGACCACCGCAAACGACGAGCTGCCCGATACCACGGTTTTGTTCACCGAGACCGGCCCACCGGTCCGGTTCACGAACACGACCTCCCCGGCCGCGCCGCGAACTCCGACGCGCTGCTCGCCCAAGTCGAGTCGGTCAGCCTCGGGATCGAGCGGCGGTCCTTCCCAGAGACCGGTACCGTCCAGCGGCAGCTCGCCCGCGCCGCCGAACGCATCGCTGTCTACGATCAGCTTCGCTCGCCGATCGCCGGAAACCGACGGCTTGAACCGGATGTCGAAGGAGCAGGCCTCACCGGGATCCAGCCTCGAGCTCGGGCACCGCCGGCTGCGCGAGAAGTCCGCCTGCGCAGGGCCGTCGATCCGAATTCGAGCGAACCGGAGAGTGTCCGTTCCAACGTTGGACAGCGTCACTCTCCGCGCGACGGGGTCGCCCTCCAGGGGCACGACGCCAAAGGACATGGTGGTCGGCGCGAGACCGAGTCTCGGAGCCACCGCCAAGGCCTCGAGGGCGACGCCGGGCTCTTCGCGGTCGTTGCCTTCGATCAACAGGCGCGTGCTCCGGTCGCCGGGTGTCTGGGGTCGAAACCGGACCCGGAGATTGCAGCTCTCGCCGGTCGCCAGTGCCGATCCGACGCATCCGTCGTCGACCAGCTCGTAGTCGGCGGTGGCCTCGCCGGCGATGGTGAGAGCATGGACCTCGAGGCGACGCTCGCCTCGGTTGATCACGGCGACGGCCTGCTCATCGCCGGCCTCTCCCACCCGCACGGTGCCGAACTCGAGCTTTCCCGCCGAGACCTCTGCGAGCGGCGGCCCCGGAAAGAACAGCCAGAACAGCGCCGCGACGACGACGAGGCCGGCCAGCCACCACAGCCACCGTCTCGGACGGCGGCCGGCGTGGTAGGCGCGACGCACCCCCGTCGGGCTCTCGGGTTCCGGTGCTGCGCGCCGCCGGTCGGCACCGGGCTCCGCGGCCGTCTCGGGGGCCATCGGATCGAACTCCAGACCCGAGGAGTTCCTCGCCGAGTCCCCGGGTGCCTGCGGCGTCGATCGGCCAGGCCTCAGTGGCAGATCGACCAGGCCGTCGTCGCCGCCGGCGCTATGGGGTCTGCTGCCGTTGGTATCCGAGTCTCTGGGTGTCACTGCCGTCCTGCCTCGGCGAGAGTACTACAAGATATTTCCCTTTTTTGATGCCATGTTCCCTATTCCACAGGGGCCCGGCGAGCGTATGTCAGAATCGTCGGCAGGAACCCGAGAGGACCATGCCGAGCCCAGCTGAAGGACAAGCCATCGGTGACCCCGGCGACGCCCAGGCGATTCCGGATCAGCTACCGATCTATCCGCTGGTCACGACGGTCCTGTTTCCGTCGGGAGTAGCCGCCCTGCAGATCGCCGACGAGAGGAGCCTGCGTCTCGCCGAGAGCCTGGAGGAAGAAAAGGACCTGATCGGCCTGTTCTGCCTTGCGGGCGACGGCGGGCGGCTGAGCGACAACCTGGCCGACCTGCAGACTGTGGGAGTGGCCGCCAAGGTCGTACAGAAGCTGCGGCTCGGTGAAGGCCGCCTCCAGATCCTCTGCCATGGCTTGGCTCGGGTCGAGCTGGACCGGATCGAGGAGACCGAGCCTTTCCTGATCGGGCGGGTCCGGCCGCTCGAGGTCGACGAGACCCTCGACGACAGGCTGGCGGCACAGCTCAAATCGACCCTGGACGGCTACGAGCAGCTGACCCAGATCGACAACCGATACAGCCCGGAGACGGTCGACGTGCTGCGCATGAACGCCGATTCCGGCCCCAGCTTTCTCGCCGACCTTTTGGCCTCGTTCCTGAACATACCTCTGGATGAGAAGCGGTCGTTGATCGGCGCCGTCGCGCCCGCCAAGCGACTCCAGCTCCTGGACGGGATTCTCGAGCGGGAGCACTCGCGCAACGCGGTCGAAGCTGACATCGACAAGAAGGTCCGGGCCAGCCTCGAAGAAAAGCGCCGCGATCACTTCCTACGCGAACAGTTGAAGGTGATTCAGGAGACACTGGGCGAAACCAGCGGACCGAAGCGCGAAGCCGAGCAATACGCCGCGATGGTCGAGGACCTGCCGATCGACGACGACTCGAAGCGCACAGTCGAACGTGAATGCGAGCGGCTGGCGCTGATGTCCGAGCAGAGCGCCGAGTACCCGGTCCAGAACAACTACCTCGACACCCTCTTCGGCCTGCCCTGGTGGGAGAAGACCAAGGACAGTCTCAACCTCAAGAAAGTCGAGCGACTGATAGCGCGGCGGCACCATGGCGTCGACGAGATCAAGGAACGGCTGCTCGAGTACCTCGCCGTCATCAAGCTCAAGGGACACATCTCCGGACCCATCCTCTGTCTTGCCGGCCCGCCGGGAACCGGCAAGACTTCTCTGGCCAGGTCCATCGCCGAGGCCATGGGCCGGAAATTCGTCCCGATCAGCCTGGGTGGGATCTCCGACGAGGCCGAGATCCGCGGCCATCGCAAGACCTATGTTGGCGCGATGCCGGGCAAGCTCATGGCGGCATACGACAAGGCCGGAGCCAAGAATCCCGTGATCCTTCTTGACGAGTTGGACAAGCTCGGCAAGGGCCTGCGCGGAGACCCCGCCGCGGCTCTGCTCGAAGTACTGGATCCGGAGCAGAACACGGCGTTCGTCGATCACTACATCGGGGTTCCCTTCGATCTCTCAGAAACTCTGTTCATCGCCACCGCCAACCTCCTGGACGACATCCCGCAGCCGCTCAAGGACCGCCTCGAGGTCATCCGGCTGGCCGGCTACACCGACGCCGAGAAGCAGGTCATCGCTCGCAAGTTCATGCTCAAGCGCCTGCTCGACGCCCATGGCCTCGAGCCGAGGTCGATCGAGTTCACGCCTTCGGCTCTGGTGCGAATCATTCGTGGCTACACCTCCGAAGCCGGGGTCCGCAATCTGGAGCGCTGCCTGGCCACGATTTGCCGCAAGATGGCCTATCGCCGAGCCGGGTCCAAGGAGCCGCTCCCCGAAGTGATGCGCATCCGACGGGACGACATCGAAGGCCTACTGGGTACCGTCCTGTTCGAGCAGGAGTTCGCCGGCCGGCGAGCCGAGATTGGCGTGGCGACAGGACTCGCCTGGACCGGAGCCGGCGGCGCGATCCTGTTCATCGAAGCGACCCGCATGGACGGCAACGGCAAGGTCAGGGTGACCGGCCAACTCGGCGACGTCATGCGCGAGTCGGTCGAGACGGCCTACTCCTACGTCAGAGCCCACGGATCCGAGCTCGAGATCCCAGGCGATCTGCCCCGCTCGAGCGACTTCCACATCCACTTCCCCGCGGGGGCGATTCCCAAAGACGGACCCTCCGCCGGCGTTGCGGCAGCGACCTGCCTGGCCTCGCTGCTGTCGGGTCGGCCGGTCCGCCACGACGTCGCGATGACCGGCGAGATTACCTTGCGCGGCAAGATTCTCTCCGTCGGCGGAATCAAGGAAAAAGTGCTCGCCGCCCACCGCGTCGGGATCAAGAAGGTGCTGCTGCCGATCGGCAACCGCAAGGATCTTGTCTCGGTGCCCGAGGACATTTGCGAAGACATCGAGCTGGTCTTCATCGACCGGGTTCAGGACGCCTGGAAGGAAGCCCTCGTGCCGCTGGTCATGGCCCAGGAATCGGACCTGGCGCAGTACCGGAAGCCTGTCGGCTCGGCGAACTAGACGCGGCTAATCGCCGAGTCCCCGGGATCAATCGAGGTCCCTGCTTGGGCCGGACGGCGTCAACACTCTCGCCACTGCTAGAATCCGGTCCGAACACCGCCAATAGCTGCACAGAGTCGGCGCGAGACACGCGCGATGGGACACCCCGCCAAACTGACGGCTATGGGTGCTATCGAGCCGCCTTATGACTTCAGACGCCGTCAGTCGCCTTCACCAGCTCGTCGAGGTTCTCGAGATGAACTTCGAGGCAGCCAGTGTGCCACCACCGGACCGGCCCGACCGCTACTGGGCACGTCAGACGGCGGCTCGGGAACGCGACTCCACGGCTTGCAGGATCGTTTTCCCCAGGTCCGGTCCCCGTCGTGGTCCCTGGTCGGCCTCCCCGCTCACGAGACATGTGAGCCGGTCCGACGGGCGAACGCGCCGATGCGAGTAGGCCAACAGCAGTGCCTGCCATCGCTGGTAGCGGTCGTTGCTTATTGAGAATACGGTGTGCATCGCGGTTCGCTTCCCGCTCGGCCGCCTACCGGTGCGGGTCGGAGGACCGTCGATCCCGGTCGAGGAAGCCTCGTATCAAACCACTGCGAGCCGCCGGTCGGATCCCACCTTTCTCCGCCACCGCTCCGAGCCGCGTCGCAATAACAGACAACGAATCTCCGGTCACTGGATGCACACGTTCGGGTGCCAGATCGGCCAGAGGACCCGCTACGTGGGCACGAGTGAGGATCTCCGGATCGGGGACTTGGAGCCCCAGCGGCTCGCTCTCGATGACCTCGTCGCCATAGAGTGCGATGTCGAGGTCGATCGGGCGCGGCGCGTTGCGATCGGAGCCCCGCCGACGGCCCAGGTGCGCTTCGACATCGCGAAGCACACCGTATTTGAGATCGGCGGCCGAGAGATCGGTCATGATCTCGACCGCGGCGTTGAGAAACTCGGGCATCGACCTGGAGATTGGGCCCTCCGCAACGGCCGCGGAGACGAAGACGCGCGAGGCTGCCACCACCTGAAGCACGTCCGCCACGCGCTCGACCGCGGCCGTCAGGTTCACCTCGGGCTCGATGTTGGAGCCGAGGGAGATCAGCACCGAGACCTCCACCGTCGAAATGTCCGGCTCGCCGCTCACTCGAAATCGGGCCGGGAACGATCGATCTCGATGCCGACCGACTCGGCGAAGCGCAGAGCCCCCGGCTTCTCCACTCGCACCAACACGCGCGGAGCTCCGAAATCCATCACCACGATGCGTGCGATCTCGGCACCCAAGGCCTCGACCAGCCGAAAGCTCGAGGATTCCACGAGTGCGATAATCGTCTTGGTGATCGAGCGATAGTTGAGCGTGTCGCCGATGTCGTCGGTGGCTCCGGCTGTTGCCAGATCCGAGAAGATGGTCAGGTTGATCAGGATGTCCTGCTTCTTCTCCCGCTCCCAGTCATTGACACCGATGATCCCTCGCAGGAGCAGGTCACGGACGAAGATCCTGTCGGTACTCGAATCGGCCATCTGTTTCTGCCAACGCGGACAGTGCCGGACTAGAGTATCGCTCTCGGTGCAGCCAGGTGGTCGCCGCCGTCGACTGGAAGGACGGCTCCGGTGATGAAGTCGTTCGAGATCAGAAACACCACCGCCTCCGCAAGCTCTCGAGGGCTGCCGGTCCGTTGAAGCGGTGTTTGCCTTGCGAGCTCGCGCCACCTGTCCGAGTCTTCGTCCATGCCGGGCGGCGGCAGGATCGCACCCGGTACCACACAATTCACGCGGATCTCCGGAGCCAGCTCGCAGGCGGCGGCTCGTGTCAGGTGAATCAAACCTGCCTTACTGGTGCCGTGGTGAGCGAATTTCTTCCAGGGTCTGACTCCGCTGAGATCCGCGATGTTGACGATCGCGCCCGACCCCGCCGATCGCATCAATGGAGTCGCGAGTTGGGTGCAAAGAAAGGGCGCTCGGAGGTTGAGCGCCATGACCTCGTCCCAGGCCTCGACTGTAATGTCTGCGAATCGCGCCCGCTCGAAGCTCGCCGCGCTGTTGACCAGGACGTCCAGGCGGCCCGCGCGCTCACGGATCGCATCGAACAACCGCTCGACCTCTTTTCGCCTTCGAAGATCCGCCTGGACCGGCCACGCGGAGACTCCCAGGTCTTCGATCTCGCTGGCGGCCTCGGTTGCCGCGACTTCGGAGCCAGCGTAGTGAACCACCAGCGACGCGCCCCGTCGTGCCAGCGCGAGGGCGATCGCCCTGCCGACCCTGCGAGCCGCTCCGGTGACCAGAGCGGTCTTGCCTCCGAGGTCCATCGCGGGATGATGATGGCGGCAGGACGGCAGTGTCAACCGCCGGCCTGATCCGAGCACTCGGCCTCGATAGAATCCGACGCCACTACACTATGAGGAGAGCAAAGGAATGAAGCGCAGACACAAGACACTGTCAACGGTCGCATTGATCGCCACGTTCACCTGCCTACCGGCACTTGCGGAGGTCGAGCGTCGCGAGGTGAACAACGGCAATGTCGTGCTGGAGGGAGTCCCCGAGATCCCGGCCAGCCTCACCGCGAGTATCGATCGCTACCTCGAGGTACGCGATGCCAGGTTCACGCACTGGTCGGCCGACGGATCGGCGATCTTCGTCACGACGCGATTCGGCAACGTCCGGCAGCTCCATCGCGTGGGCGGTCCGGGAGCCTTCCGTCAACAACTGACCTTCTTCGAGGAGCCAATCAGCGGGATCGAGCGACAACCCAACGGCGACCGGCTGACCTTTCTCATGGACGAGGGCGGCAGCGAGTTCTCGCAGATCTTTCTCCTGGACCCGGCGAGCGGCGAGAGCCGACAGCTCTCCGACGGCGAGTCACGGAATCGGGCGGTCGAGTGGAACCGAGCCGGCAACAGGATCGCGTTCCAGAGCACCCGCCGCAATGGACGGTCGAACGACATCTGGATCACGGACGTGAACGATCCCGGCTCGGCGAGTCTGGCCCTCGAAGCCGGAGACGGTAGCTGGTGGGGAGCCAACGACTGGAGCGCGGACGACGGCCGGCTTCTGATCGGGCAGTATGTGAGCGTCACCGACTCGCGGATCCATCTGCTCGACCTCGGGTCGGGGGAACGTCGCTTGCTGGCGGGAAGCGAAAGCGAGCCGTCGAAGAACCTGGGCGTCGCGCCCGCCTTTGCTGCCGACGGAGAGGGGATCTTCCTGGCCACCGACCTCGGCAGCAACGTGACGCGCCTGGCCTATCTGAGTCTCTCCACCGGAGAGATCGAGACCATCACCAACGACATCACCTGGGACGTCGACGATTTCGCCATGACCGACGACCGCACGAGGGCAGCCTTCGTCGTCAACCAAGACGGCGTCGACCGGCTCTACCTTCTCGAGCCCAATTCGAGGGCCTATGTACCGGTGCGCTCGCTACCCGTGGGATTGATCGGCGGGCTGTCTTTCAGCCCGCAAGGCGACCGGCTGGCGCTCACCCTCAACACGGCCAAGACGCCGAGCGACGTCTTCGTACTCGAACTGGGCGAAGGAGCGCTGGACTCGGGCGAACTCGTGCGCTGGACCTACAGCGAGGTCGGCGGCCTCGACACCGAGTGGTTCTCCGAGCCCGAGCTCGTTCACTACCCCACCTTCGACGAAGTCGGAGGAGCGGCAAGACAGATCCCGGCGTTCGTATACAGGCCCGAGGGCGACGGCCCGTTTCCGGTCATCGTCTCGATTCACGGCGGACCCGAAGGCCAGTACCGGCCCAGTTTCCGGAGCACCGTTCAAATGTGGATCGCCGAGCTGGGTGTCGCTGTGATCGCGCCAAACGTGCGAGGCTCCTCGGGCTACGGACGCGAGTACGTCGGGCTGGACAACGGCTTCCAACGCGAAGACTCGGTCAAAGACATCGGCGCCCTGCTGGATTGGATCGGGAGGCAGCCCGATCTCGACTCGTCCAAGGTCGCCGTCTACGGTGGCAGCTATGGCGGCTACATGGTCCTGGCCAGCCTGGTCCACTACAGCGACCGGCTCAAGGCTGCAGTGGACATCGTCGGGATCTCGAACTTCGTGACGTTCCTCGAAAACACGCAGGACTATCGCAGAGATCTTCGCCGAGTCGAGTACGGCGACGAGCGGGACGCCGAGATGCGTGAGTTCCTCCAACGGATCAGCCCGAGCAACAACGTCGACAAGATCAGTGCGCCGCTCTTCGTCGCCCAGGGCCAGAACGACCCAAGGGTACCGGTCACCGAATCCGAACAGATCGTCAAGGCAGTGCGCGAGGCCGGCCACGACGTCTGGTACATGAATGCACTCAACGAGGGCCATGGTTTCCGAAAGAAGGAGAACTCGGACCTCTATCGAGCGACCGTCGTGCTCTTCTTCAAGAAACACCTGCTCGGACTATGAGCTCTGACCGTCTGGCCTGACCGGTCACGGACGCTCTTGGGGAGCTAGTGCTCGAAGGCCGATAGCGGCAGGATGCTCCCGGGCGGCCGCGAGAGGAGCGCCCGGGCCTGTGCGTTCGCGGGCCGGCGAATCACCGGGTCCTTCGGATCCGACTGGGGCGGCCGGATCGGTTCGCCGCGAAAGATCCAACCGCTGCCGGCAAAGCCGGCCCCGACTCCGATGAAGGGATATGCCACGGTGCCGAGAGTGGTAAGCCGCGTGCGAACCGGCTCGTCCCGTTCGCGGCGCGCGCGCGTCCGCTCGAGCTCCGCCTCGGCGAGCCGCTCGATAGCCCGGGTCAGGCCCTGCGCGACATCCCCCGTGCCCGAGTCCCAGGGACCGTGGCTCGCGGTTCGCCGGGCCGGCGGATCGCCCTGCCCGGCGGGGCGCTCGGAGCGCGGCGGAGCCTGACGGCCGTGCGACCAGATGCCGGATTCGGTCTTGAAATAGAAGTCGATCGACGCCATCAGTGGAGCCAGCCCGTCGAGCTGAGGCTCGAGCTCACCGGCCATCAACAACGCCTCGCGGAAGCCGTGTCCGACCCCTTGGGCGCGGGCCCACCGCGCCAGGTCGAGCCAATCTACGCCGGTGGCGACGCCGGCTCCATCAAGCGCGTCCTTGCGCTCGAAGTACTCTTCGAGCGCACCCTTCGTCCTCTCGACCTCGGCGACCCAGCTCAGCGGGAGACTCATCTCGCCGGACGCCAGCCGGAACTGGATGGAGCTGTCGGTCTGCTCCACGATGACGACGTCGTCGAAGCTCTTGCCGTTCTCCAGACGGATCCGGTCGGCCCCGGCCGCGGCCGGCAGCAGAACGAGACCGAGAAGCAGGGCTATGCTCCGCATCGACGCTTGGTTATGCTATCACCCCTTCGGCGGCGGCCTGCACGGCCGTCCGGAAGCATTACGCTATAATTATCGGTCACGCCTCACCTTTCCGGCCCATGCCATCGACAAGTAATCGACAAGCATCGATCGACTCCAGACGTATAGCTCTGGAGCGCGAGATCACGATCCGCGTGCCCAGGTTCGACACCTTCGTCACCGAGTACTCCAGCAACATCTCCACCACCGGGATGTTCATCGTCTCCGACAAGCCGCAGGCTCCGGGCACCACCTTCGGCTTCGAGTTCAGCGTCGCCGACGACTGGAAGCTCATTCGCGGCAAGGCGCAAGTGGTCTGGGCCCGCTATCGCGATGAGGGCGGTGAACGCCCAGCCGGTATGGGCGTCCGCTTCGTGGAGCTGGACGCGCAGAGCCGGCGGCTCATCCGCTGGATCGTGGAGAAGCATATCCGCGAGGGTGGCAAACCCTTCGAGTTGGACGAGCTTCGCAACGTCATCGACGAGGCGTTGGAGGAGGTCGTCGACACCGATGAGGTCCCGCCCTCCGCGCAGACTCACGGTCCGAGCAAAATCGTGACGGCAGGCTCGACCAGACCGGTCGCACAGCGGCCGGTCGCGAGTCGACAGACCTCCGAGCGCAACATCGTGCCGTTGGTGGCGACGGCGGGAGCCATCGTCGTCGGGCTCGTCTTTCTCTTCTGGCTCACGGAGTGGCTGCCCTCACGGGACGAAGGCGAACAGACGGTCGCTGCTGGCGACGCAACCGGTGTCTCGCAGGCCGCCTCGACCGGAGTGGATGGAAACGGCGACGGCGCGGCCACCGCCGGCGGGGACGCGTCGTCCGAGGGCGAGCCCGACGGAGGTGCCGTCCAGGGATCCGGCACCGGCGGCAACGGCGCGCCGATTTCGACCCCGGGTGACCCGGCCGCCGATTCCGCTTCCGACGACAGCGGCGGACCGCCGGTCGGATCGGCCTACGCCGGAATTCGACAGGCTCTTTCGGACTGGTCTTCGGCCTGGTCGAATCAGGACGTCGATGGCTACCTCGCTGCCTACTCGCGGGAGTTCGAGCCTCCGGGCACGACTCGAGCCGCGTGGCAGACCTTGCGCCGCGACCGGATCACGGAGCCGAGGTTCATCAGGGTCTCGATCGCCCGGTTGGACATCCAGCGCGTACAGGACAACCTGGTCACAGCGAGCTTTTCTCAGAGCTACCGGTCGGACCGGTTCTCGGACACGGTCGGCAAAGAGCTCCAGATGGTCTGGGAAGACGGCGGCTGGAAGATCTGGCGCGAAGCCGCGCGCTAGGCGATCCGGCTCCGACGCCTTACTCGATCGGTCGCTCAGGCGCTCGCCGGGAGAAAAAGCGCTTCCGCGGAGGCTCGGCTCCATGCCGGAAGATCTCGCGACGCGCGCCACCCCGGGACGAGCGCTTACGCAACCCGGTCTTGGGATCGATCCAGCGCTCGACGACAGCTCGCGGCCGGGGCGCCGACCAGGGGCGCAGCGCGACGGCGCTGTTCCGCGCAAACGACCGCCAGATCGGTGCCGCGGCCTCACTTCCGCTCAGCCCCAGGGAGCCGTCCTCGTCCAGCCCAACCCATACCGCCACCACCATCGATCCCACCGCTCCCACGAACCAGGCATCCCGCTGCTCCGAAGACGTTCCCGTCTTGCCGACGACTTCCTGACCGCCGAAGGCCACGGCGCCAACAGCTGCGCCACCGGATTCCCGAAGGAGATCTCTGACCAGGTAGGCCGTCGACGGCCGACCGACTCTCGAAGACCGAGGCTCCGATCGACCGAGACGGCGACCGGCGGAGGTCGATGCGCGCGCGACGACTCGAGGGTGACGGCGCCTGCCCAGGTCGACGAAGGTCGTGAAGGCCGAGGCCAGTTGACTCGGCGTCACCTCCAGAGCGCCCAATACGAACGACGGCGGCGGCGAATCGGGCACGTCGAGTCCGGCCGTCCGAAAACGATCGGCGGTGGCATCGAAGCCACACCAACGGGCGACCCGGACGAGCGGGACGTTGAGCGAGTCGACGAGCGCGGTTCGCAGATCCACCACGCCTCGATGCCGCAGGTCGGGGTTGACCGGGTTCCAGTCTCCGCTTGGAAGCGCAATGGTCATCGGCCGGTCGACCACCCGCCGGGAGTTGTACAGAGTCTCGCGGTCTCCGCAACGTTCAAGCGCCTCGAGCAGAACCAAGGGCTTGACCGTTGAGCCTGGCTGCCGACGGGCGAACCGAACCCGGTCGAAGTCGTCGCGCTTGGCCGGATCTCCCCCCACCGCGGCGAGAACGTCGCCGGTCAAGCCGTCGACCGCCACCAGCGCCGCGGACACCTGACCGGCGTTTGGACCGGGGAAGGCGTTTCCTGACGCGGATTAGTCCGTGGAGGACCGACTCTCGCGCCCCCGCCTGAGCTGCGGATCCAGCGTCGTCTCGACGATCAGCCCCCGGTCGGAGCGAGCGCGGCGCGGCGCCACCGCCTGGAGATCCTCGCGAATCCAGGCCAGCGTGCTCGGCAGTACCGAAGCCCCGAGCCGTCCCCGCCGAATCGACGGAAGCCCGGCCTCCCAGGCGCGGCGTATCCGTTGCGGCGATACCCACTCCAATTCTTCGAGCCGATCCAGGACGGCCCTCTGCCTGCCCAAGGCGCGTTCCGCGTGTCGTCTCGGATGAAGCCGATTCGGACCCTGAATCACCGCCGCTAGGAGCGCGGACTCGCCGACCGTCAGATCTTCGACTCGCTTGTTGAAATAGGCCCTTGTCGCGGCACGGAATCCGTAGAGGGAGGACCCGTCCAGGTGCCCCATGTACACCGAGTTGAGATACGCCTCGAGAATCGCCTCCTTCGAATACTCCGCCTCGAGTGCGACCGCTCGAACCGCTTCCGAAACCTTGCGACCCAGCGTGCGCCGAGGAGTGAGATCGCGAATCTTCACCAGTTGCTGGGTGATCGTGCTGCCGCCCTGCTTGACCCGGCCCGCCTTGGCGTTCTTGAGAACCGCGCGAGCCACCGACCTCGGATCCACGCCTCCATGATCGAAGAAACGGGCGTCTTCGATCGCCAGCACGGCTCGCCAGGTGTACTCGGGGAAGGCCTCGAAGGCGACCCAGGACCGGGGAGCCCGCTGCTCACTCAAGCTCTCGGCGAGAAGCAACGGATCGAGGGAGATCTCCCGGATGGTGGCCCCTTCGGCGCGGAGCTCCTCGACGCGCCCGGACGACGAATCCAGGTCGGATCTCGACCAGGCGCGGCTCCTGCGCGGGACGACCGGCGCGGCTCGAGCGGCGAAGATAGATCCAGAAGCGCTCGAATCCCCAGAAGAACTCGCCCGGTGCCTTCGGCCTGCCCCGAACCCGTCTATAGCCGCGCGACTTGAGCCGGTCCGGCAGGACCAGAGGCGGCCATCGCCAGCAGAGCGCCAGAAAGTCCGCGAGTAAGGTGGCGCTCCGCTTCACGCCCCTTTTCCTAGGCAACCTCCGTGCCATCGGAGCGGCGCCATTCGAGCGTGCGAGCGCCGTCAGTCCGCGATACCCGCGCCGTACAGCAGGCGGGCGTTCGCCGTGGTCGCTTCGGCGACGGCCTCGACCGGCAACGCCTTGAGATCGGCAACGACCTCGAGAGCGGTCACCACGTTTGCGGGCTCATTTCGTTCCCGCGGATCCGGACCCAGAACCGGGCTATCGGTCTCGAGGAGAATATGCGAGAGCGGAAGTCGCGTCGCCAGCTTTTGTTTCTGCGGCGACCTCACCACCGAGGGCGGTACCGAGAAGAAGAAGCCCGCTTCGGTGCCGGCGTGGGCTCGAGAGGCCTTGCCGTCGAAGGCGTGCATCTGTACGCGCCGCGCGTCGCGCTCCAGCAAGAACGCGATGGCGTGATGGCCGGCCGACCGGGAGTGGACATTGAGCGGTAGGTCGAGATCCAGAGCCAAATCGATGAACCGCCCGAAGATCTCGCGCTGCAGCTCGCGGCCCGACTCGTCCTGGACCCTCCAGTAGTCCAGGCCGACCTCCCCTATCGCCACCCAACGGTCTCGCCGTTCGCGGATAAAGGCCTCGAGCTTCCGAGCAGCGGCTTCGTCCAGTAGCGCCGGGAACAGACCGGCCGCGGGCGCAACCAGATCGGGATGGCTCTCGGCCAGCTCGAGATTCCTACGGGCATCCGCCATGTCCTCTCCCACCGCGACGACTCGAGCCACTCCCGCATCAGAGGCGCGTCCGAGAACCGCATCCAAGTCCTCGGCGAGCTCAGGGGCACAGAGATGGGCGTGAGTGTCGACGAGTTGCATCCTGGGTCAGAATACCGGACACCTGGATGCCGCAAGCCCGTCCGATCGTGTCTGTCCTCCTGCCCGTACGCGATGGCGCAGAGCACCTCGAGGAATGCCTCGCGAGTCTCAAAGCCCAGACGCTCGAGGAGTTCGAGATCGTCGCGGTCGACGACGGATCCATGGACGCCACCGGCGAGATTCTGGCCGCATGGCACCGCGAGGACGATCGCCTGCGGGTGATCCCCAACCAGGCACCTGGCTTGATCGCAGCCCTCAACCTGGGACTCGAGCAATGTCGCTCGAATCTCGTCGCCAGGATCGACGCCGACGACCGGGCCCATCCGGATCGACTCCTGCGCCAGGTCGAGCTGTTGCGGGCCGACCCCGGCCTGACCGTCGCCGGCTGTCTCGTCGAACACTTCGCCGAACAGGAGGTCGGCAGGGGCCTGAGAATCTACGAGCGTTGGCTCAACTCGCTGCTGACTCACGAGGAGATCCTGCGCGAACGATTCATCGAGAGCCCGATCCCCCATCCCGGAGCGATGTTCCGGCGCACCGCGATCGTCGCCGCCGGCGGCTACCGGGACCTGGGCTGGCCCGAGGACTATGATCTCTGGCTCCGGCTGGCGGCTTCGGCCCACCGCTTCGGCAAGGTACGCGAGGTTCTCCACTTCTGGCGGGACCGCTCCCTCCGCATGACTCGCACCGATCCACGCTACTCTGTAGAGCGATTTCTGGAGTGCAAGGCAGAGCACCTCGTGCTCGGGCCGCTCGAGAAGTGCCGAGAACTGCTCGTCTGGGGCAGCGGCCAGACCGGCCGCCGTCTGACCAAGCATCTCGTGCGACGCGGCGCGCCGCTTGCCGCCTTCATCGACATCGACCCGGCCAAGATCGGGCGAACCGTCCGCGGAGTCGAAGTCCTGGCGCCACTCGCTCTCGAGCGGTTCGCGGCCAGGCGAGGCGACGGCTTGATCATTCTCGCCGCAGTGTCCTCGCGCGGAGCCCGGGCCAAGATCCGGACCGCCCTCGACGCCGGCGGCTGGCGGGAGACGATCGACTATTGGTGCGCTGCCTGAGGGAGAGAGGAACCCGAGCTCCGATCGCTGCGAAGTCAGCTCCGAATCCGGTGCCCCCCGGTATAGACGTTGAAGCGGCCATCGCGCACGAATCCGCTCAAGGTCATGCCGAAAGCCTCGGCCGTCTCGATCGCCAGGCTGCTCGGCGCGCCCACCGCCAGCATGACGGCGATGCCGCCCGCCATCGCCTTGTGGACCAGCTCGAAGCCGGCGCGACCGCTGACGAGCAGGATGCTGTCCGAGGCCGGCAGCCGGTCGTCAAGAAGCAACCGTCCGATCACCTTGTCGAGGGCGTTGTGCCGCCCGACATCCTCCCGGAGCAGCTCCAGCTCTCCGGTGCCGGAAAAGAGACCGCAAGCATGCAGTCCGCCGGTCTCCGCGAACACGCTCTGGGCGGACCGCAGAACTTCCGGCAGAGCGCGGATCACCGCTGGCGCGATCACAAGGTCGCTCACCGGTGCCGCCCCTCCCATCGCCTTCAACTGCTCGATTGACTCCTTGCCGCAAACGCCACAGCTCGAACTCGTGTAACCGCTTCGGCGATGATCTTCCGGATCGAAGCCAACGCCCGGCGCCAGGTGAACTTCCATAGTGTTGTCGACGCCCTCGGCGTCCGCGTCTTCGCATCGGCCAGTTCTCCAGATGTCCAATGGCCGCGACACGATTCCCTCAGCGAGCAGTAAGCCGCAGGCGAGCTCGGCATCGTGGCCGGGAGAGCGCATGGTCACTGCATAACGATGACTGCGGCGCGACCCACCGGCCTCCGCGAACAGGCGAATCTCGAGGGGCTCTTCGACGGCGACCAGATCGTCGCACTTCTCGATTCGGCCTCGAGGATCGGAGCCGCCGTGGATCGCGCGAATCGTGACCTTCGCCGCGGCTCCAGGCGGGCGATCTCCTCGTCTCGGCAACGCCACCTCAGCCGACAGCCGGCACGACCTCGACGACCGCATCGCGGTACGCCGGAATGCCGCACTCGGGGTCCGACACGCCCCTTGGAATCAGTACGTTCGCCTCCGGCCAGTACATCATTGCCGTCCCGGGCCGGATATCTCCGATCTCGACACGCGCCGGCAGGCTCCCTGTCGCCGAGCGCACCAGCACGCGGACTCCTTGCGTCAGGCCCAGTCGATCGCAATCCGGTCCTGCGAGAATCACCGCGTCCCGCCCCGCGCCGACCAGCATGTCGCGATCGCCGAAGACCATGCTGTTGAACTGCTTGCCTCGTCGCGTGTTGAGCTTGAACTTGCCGTTGAGCTCGGGAGCCTCGGGCAGGTCGACGGTGACAAACCGGGCCCGCCCGTCCGGGAACCCGAAGCGGCCATTCTCCGCCAGCAGACGCCCGCCCCACTGGAACTGATCACCCTTCGCTTCGAGATCCTGAATTCCGTCGTAGAGCGGCACGATCTCGGCAATCTCGCGGCGGATCGCCGCTGTGTCCGCGAAGGTGCAGAGGTCGGCCTCTTCCGGACGAACCCGATGAGCGAGGTCGACGAGCACTCGCCATTCGTCGCGCGCTTCGTCGATCCTCCGCCCCGGGATCTCGGGACTGAAGATCACTCTACGCTCGGTCGTGGTCTCGGTGCCGCCGCCCCTGACCTCGTACCGGGTTGTCGCGGGAAGCAACAGCACGACGTCGGACGCCTCTACCAGCATCTGAGGATTCAACACGATGTCGTGATGAACCCGGAATGGAATCCGCTCGAGGGCACCGCGCACGAAGCTGGGGTCCGGCAGGACTCCGAGCAGATTGCTGCCGACGCAGTAGAGCGCGTCGACGCCTCCGTCGGCGGCAGCCTCAATCATCTCGGCCGCGAAATGGCCTCTCTGCTCCGGAATAGAAAAACCCCAACGGCGGCCGAGATCGGCGACCGCCGGGGCATCCACCGCAGCCCCACCGGGTAGCTGGTTCGGAACACAGCCCATCTCGGCGCCGCCCTGCACTCCCGAGTGACCGCGGATCGCCATCAGTCCGCACCCGGGCCGGCCGACCATACCCCGCGCCAGAGCCAGATTCGCGATCGCGCTGACATTGGAGACGCCGTAGCGGTGCATGGTGATCCCCATCGACCAGACGAAGATCGCCCGGTCGCTACCACCGTAGAGGCGAGCAAACTCGCGCATCTCACGGCTCGACACTCCGGATGCCGTCTCCAGCTCCTCGAAGCTCAGCCGCGACAGCGCTTCGGACAGCTCGCGCCAGCCTGCGGCCCGATCGGCCACGAAGTTGCGGTCGATCCAGCCGTTCTCGTCCATGTGCTTGAGAACGCCCTGGATGAACGCGATGTCGCCGCCCACTCTCACTTGATAGAAGGCATCCGCGATCTTGGTTCCGACCAGAGCCGAACGAGCCGAGGACGGTACCCAGTACTTCTCCAGGCCGGGCTCTCGATAGGGGTTGATCACAACGACGCGAGCACCGCGGGCCTTGGCCTGCTCGATGTACTTGATGGCAACCGGTTGGTTGTTGGCCACGTCACTCCCGAAGAGCACGATCAGCTCGGACTCGATCAGATCCTTGTAGCTACACGTGGTGGCCGCGAATCCGACCGTCCGCTTGAGCCCCAGCGTGCTGGGCGAATGGCAAACCCGAGCCGAGTTGTCGACATGGTTGGTGCCCAGATACCGCGCCACCTTCTGCGCGACGTAGTAGGTTTCGTTCAGGGTGCCTCTGGAAACGATGTAGAACGCCCGCCGCTCGGGGTCGGCGGCGCGGAACCGCTCCCCAGCCAGATCCAGAGCCTGGTCCCAGTCCAGCCTCGCAAAGCCCCGGTCACCCCGCCGCCGAATCATCGGATAAGGGATACGGCCGAGCGCGCGCAGCTCGCGCTCGTTCATCCGACCCAGGCTGGCGCCGTCCTCCGCGAGCGCTCCGTCGAAGCCGGGCATGGTGTTGAGGCGCAGGAGGCTCAGCCGGATCCAACAGAGATGGATCCCGTCGATCGTCCAGTCCTTCATGCCGGTCGTGCCGAGAGCACAGCCGTCGCAGACACCGCGGTTGAGGATCTTCCATGCGTATCCGGCCTGACTGCGGTTGTCCCAGATCGCTCGCGCGATCGCCCGATACGGGCCGGTTCTCCGGCCAAGGAGGTTGCCGCTCAAGGCGAGCTCGCTCCGAGCAGCGCTTCGAGGTCTCCCGGCTCGTTGAGGTTGTGGAACAGATCGGGTCGGAAGAACGGCAAGTCCTCATCGATCGGCACGGTGGCGACCGGCAGGGCGGCCAGCAGCTCGTGCATGGACCGCCGGCCCGCGTCCAGATGCTCCTGAGCCACCGCCAGCGCTCGCGGGCGGTAGAGGCCGCAGAGCGGCTGAGTGCGTTCCGCGAGCAACGGCACCACCGCCGCGGAGTCCGGCGAGTGCTCTGCGGCGCTCAGGATGTGCTCGACTACCTCGGTACCCACGAGAGGCAGGTCGCAGGCCAACAGGAAGACGGCTCGGCCCGAGGCTCCCTCCCCCATCAGGGCCGCCTCGAGCCCGGCCAGAGGCCCGGCGCGGGAGCGCAGATCACCGATCGGCTTCAGGGAATCATCGTCCCAGCCCGCGCCCGGCTGGATGGAGACAACGACCTCGGCGCACACCGGCGCGAGAACCTCGGAGGTTCGGACTACGAGCGAGCGGCCAGCGACTTCGAGGGCACTCTTGTCGAAGCCCATTCTGCGGCTGGCGCCCCCGGCCAGGACGACGCCCAGAGCCTCTTCGGCAGACATCGCCGGGCATCCTAGCAGGCACATCCGAACGGGCTCTAAGCTCTTGCGTTTCGCCGTTTGGGGACCAAACAAGGTGGTAAACTCGCGGTCAGAGGGAAGGCGGGAGCTTCCAGGAACGAGCATGAGCAAGACCGTACTTCTCGTCGACGACGAAAAACACGTGGTCAGCGTGGTCGGCCACATGCTCGAGCAACGTGGCTTCCAGGTGGTCTCGGCGACCAGCGGCGAAGAGGCTCTCGAAGTCCTCGATAACCACAATCCGGATCTGGCGCTGCTCGACATCATCTTGCCCGGCATCGACGGCGCCACGTTGGCGCAGCGGATTCGGGCTCGTGTCGACACCGAAACCCTGCCGATCGTGTTTCTGACCGGGCTGGTGGAAGCCGACGAAATCCACCGTGGCGGCAATCAGATCGGCGGGCAGTACTTCCTCGCCAAGCCCTTCGATTCGACCGAGCTCTTTGAGGTCATTGACCGGGCAATTGCCGAGGCGTAGTCACCGTCTCGCGCAATCACGGAGGCTCTGGGCGGCGGCGGCAGTCGCCGCGTCGCTGATGGCTCCCGCCGCCGGCAAACCGGCGGCAACCGACTCTCCTTTGCCGGCGCCCTCGGCCTCCCTCCCGGTTCAGGAGATCGTGCTTTCGAACGGCTTCCGCCTGCTGCTGGTGAGCCGGCCGATGCAGGCCACGGTGGCGGCCGGCTGGGTGGTCGAAACCGGATCGTTCGACGACCCGGTGGGTGCCGCCGGCATGAGCCACTTGCTCGAGCACCTGCTCTTCAAGGGCAGCCGCCTGATCGGCACGCGGTCGTTTGCCGAGGAACGGCCGCTGCTCGAGCGCGAGGACGAGCTGACCGCCGAGCTGCGCCGCCTGGCGAGCAGGGGATCGAGAGCCGAGAAGCAGACCGAGCTGCGCCGCGAGCTCGAACAGGTCAGGACGCAGGCCACCGCTCTGGCTCGACTCGGCGAGTTTTCACTGCTCTACTCCGAGGCGGGAGCCACGGACCTCAACGCGCACACCTTCAAGGACTTCGCGGCCTATCTGGTTACCGTTCCCGCCGGCAAGCTGGAGATCTGGTTCTGGCTCGAGTCCGACCGGCTGCTGAACCCGGTTCTTCGCGAGTTTGGCAAGGAGGCCGGTATCATCCTCGAAGAGCGGCGGCAGCGAGTCGAGTCGGTGCCCGGAGGCGCCGAAGATGCGGCTTTCGAAGAGCACTTCTGGGGGGACTCCGGCTACGCACATCGCCCACTGGGACGGCCCGCCGAGCTCGCTTCGATCGTGCGGCCAGAGGCTCGCGACTTCTTCGAACAATGGTTCCGAGCCGATCGCCTGACCGCAGTTCTGGTTGGCTCATTCGAAGCACAGCGGGTCCGAGAGCTCGGCGAGCGCTACTTCGGCCGGCTGCCGAAGAAGACCACGTCTCCGCCGTCGGCGCGGAATGCCGCTCCCTCCCCGCGGACTAACGGGCCGCCGGCGCCATGGCTCGCAGAGTGCGCGTGCGCGACCCGGCTTCGAGTTCTCTACCCGGCCGTGCCTTTCGGCCATCCCGACTCTTATCCCCTTCAGGTGCTCTCAGGAGTCCTCAACGGACGCGCGGGACGATTGCACCGCTCCCTGGTGATCGAAGAGGAGATCGCGCGCTCGGCGAGGTCGCGGTTCCAGAGCTACCGGCACGCAGGCTTCTTCAGCGTGATCGCGGAGTCCAAGGGCGGCCATTCTCCCGAACGGCTGCTCGCGGCCTGGGACGCCGAGCTCGCCGGGCTGATCGACAAGCCCCTCGGCGAACTCGAGATCGGTCGAGTCAAGAGTCAAATGGCCGCCAATGCCTACCGGAGTCTCCAGGATCCGGCCAACCTCCGCACGCAATTACTGGTCTACGCCGGGCTGGGTGACTGGCAGGAGATCTCGCGGGGACCTGCTCATGTGCTCCGGGTCAGCGCCGCGGACGTCCGGCGGGTTGCTCGCGAGTACCTCGGCGCCGACCGACGCTCGATCGCGTACTTCGAGGGCACATCTCCGTGAGAGCTGTCGCGTTCCTCTCCGCCGGAATCATGCTGACCCGCCTTGCCCCCGCTCCGTCCGGCGACATCCCGGCGCATCCTCGGCTGCTCTCATTCGAGGAGCGCACGTTTCGAGTCCCGGAGGCGAACGAACGTCGCGTCGAGCTGGCTGACGGCATCGTGGCGTTCCTCGAGCGCGACTCCTTCCTGCCGTTGATCGAGATCACTCTGGCCTTCGGCGTCGGCAGCCAGGACGATCCGCCCGGCCGGACGGGGCTGGCCTTTCTGACCGGGGCGATGCTGAGCCGCGGTGGCAGCGCTGCGCTTTCACCCGCCGAGCTCGACGCCACCTTCGAGGGCATGGGTGTGGACCTCGCGTCTTTCGTCCGGGCTCGGACCGCAATCGTCCGGCTGAGTACACCCAGCTGGGCCGCCGACGAGGCGATCGACCAGCTCTTCGACCTCCTGGCCGCTCCTCGCTTCGACTCGGACATTCTCGAGAATAGCCGGCGCAGCGTCCTCGAAGGGCTCGGCCGCCGCAACGAGAACGCTCTCGACGTACTCGAGCGCGAATGGACGTGGCTCATGCTCGGACCGAGCCACGCCGGCGCGCGCGCGCCGACGCCGACGACGATCGAATCGATCACCCGGCTGGAGCTGGTGTCGTTCTACGAGTGCTTCTGGCGCCCGAGCAACCTGATCGCGGCTCTGTCCGGCGACGTTTCGGATGAGGTTCTTCGGCTGATCGACCGCCGAGGGTCCGAGTGGCACCAAGGCTCGGGCGACGCTCGCGCCTGTGACTCCTCAAGCACAGCAGACCCGACGGGTTCCCTGAGCCCCCGGCCCGCTCCCGGGCCGGGAACGCGGGTCGCCTTTCATCCGGCGCCGCAAGCCAAGATCAGAATCGGCCATCGGATCGCGAAGCCGCCGGCCGCGACCGAGCGCGAACGATTCGCCCTGCGGGTTGCGGGCGAGATCCTCGGTGGTGGCGGGGCGATCTCCCGCCTCAACGGCCGGCTACGCACTTCGGAGGGGCTCGTCTACCGGGCGAACGCCGAGATCGAGCTCGACCGGGCAGGCGAGGAGGAGTTCCGCATCTTCCTCGAGACCCGAACCGACCGGGCTTGGCGTGCCGTCGACCTGGCGCTCGAGGAAGTCGAGCGGCTCCGCAACGAGCTCGTCCACCCGCGCGAGCTCGACGTCGTGCGCGAAACCCTGATCGGAAACCTGCGCTCAGAGTTCGACACCGCCGAGGAGATCGTCGGGTATCTGGCCGAAAACGTCGTCCTGGACCGGCCGGACGACTACTGGAATCGTTATCTCGAAGCCGTCCGGACCGTGACCCGTGAAGAGGTCCGCGCGGCAGCTCGCAAGTTCATCCGGCCCGAGGACTTCTCCGTCCTGGTCGTCGGGCCGAAGGGGCGAATCCTCGAGGGCGCCGAGCGTGGACTCATGATCCTCCCCGAGCGGGACCCGCGGACGCTGGAGCCACTGGCCGCGACCGACCGGCCGCTCTAGATCACACCCAGGGCACGGTGGCCCGGTGCTACTCCGACAGGAGGCGCAGCGCCTCGCCCACCACCTCCGACGACTTGGGCAGGTAGTCGAACTCGAGCGGTGGCGAGTACGGCACTGGGGTGTCCGGGGCGGCCACGCGGCGGATGGGCGCGTCCAGGTCGTAGAAGCACTGGTCGGCAAGGGTCGCGGCGAGCTCGCCGGCGAGGCCGCCCCTCCTAGTGTCCTCGTGGAGGATGAGGACCCGGTTGGTCTTCTTGACAGAGGCACGGATCGCCTCGACGTCGAGTGGCACGAGCGATCTCAGGTCGACGACTTCCGTATCGCAGCCCTGCCGTTCGAGATCTCCGGCGGCCTCGAGAGCGGTCCAGACCATTGCGCCGTAGGTGAGCACCGTGAGGTCGCCCCCCTCTCGCCGCACGGCCGCCCGGCCGAGCGGAACCTCGTGGCTCGCTCCCAGCGGGACCTCCTCGCGCAGGTCGGTGCGAAAGAAACCGTACAGACCCTTCGCTTCCAGGAAAATGACCGGGTTCTCGTCGCGAATCGCCGAGATCAGCAGCCCCTTGGCGTCCGCGGGCGTTGCCGGCGCCACGATCTTCCAACCCGGCGTGCGCACGAACCACATCTCGGGGCACTGGCTGTGAAAAGGACCGCCGCCCAGCAGCATGTTCATGGTGCCGGTGGCCCCGCCATAGGGCAAGCGCACCACCAAAGGCACCGGCCGGCCCCACCGCCAGTAGAGCTTGGCGGCGTTGTTGACCAGCGCGTTGAACGCTGGCGCCAGGAAATCCGCGAACTGCATCTCGACCACCGGACGGAGCCCGGCGAGTGCCGCGCCGACACCACAGCCGACGATCGCGGACTCGGCGAGCGGAGCGTTCAGACAGCGCTCGCGCCCGAACCGCTTGGCGAGACCGCGCGTGACGCCGAATGCCCCGCCGTAGCGCCCCCCCACGTCTTCGCCCAGAGTGCACACCGAGTCGTCCTCGGACATCATCTCCACGAGAGCCTGGCGCACGGCCTCGTCATAGGACATCCGTTGGGTCGGCGGCGCCGGGTCCGGCTTGGGGATGGGAAGAGCGCGGGCCGCGAACACGCGGTCGCGATAGTCGGCCGGTCCCGGCCATTCGGCCCTCTCCGCGACCTGAGCCGCCTCGGCGACCCTGTCGGTGACTTCGTCGCGCATCGCGTCGAGGTCGGCTTGCGTCAGCTCCTCCTCGGTCACGAGCTTCTCGGCGTATGCGTCAATCGGATCGTGCCGCTCCCAGGCCTTGCGCTCTTCCTCGTACTCGTAACCCGGCACCTTGGCCTCGGGATTGCCGTGAAAGCGGTCGTCGTCGTGGTGGGCATGACCACTTCGGCGGTAGGAGACAAGCTCGATGAGAGTTGGTCCCGCCCCGGATCGGGCGCGCTCGGCCGCCCAGCCGACGCCCGCGGCCACCACCTCCGGGTCATTGCCGAACAGAGTGACTCCCGGAGTCCCGTAGCCCGCGGCGCGAGTTGCGAACCGATCGGCACTACTCTGCTCACTGACGTGGGTGCCCAGGGCCCACTGGTTGTTTTCGATTACGAAGACCATCCCCAGCTTCTGGACAGCCGCGAAATTGATCGCCTCGTGCCACTCGCCGAGACTGGCGCCACCGTCACCGATGAAGCCGACGCAAACCCGATCGTGCGCCCGCACCTTGGCCGCGTAGGCGACTCCAATCAGGGTCTGAACCGCTATTGCCAGGGGCGCGGCGGGAGGCAGAACGCCTTCGTCGAAATCGCCCACGTGGAGGTCGCGGCCGCCAACCGGTGTCCCGCGCTTGCCGTACTGCACCAGAATCGGCTGCAGCGGATCCGGATTGAACATCATTCGAGCGCCCAGGTCCCGGATAAGTGGGCTGATGACGTCACCGCGGTAGCCCGGACCCCTTTCGAAGGCCGGCGGCCTACGCAGCCGAAGCGCGGCGCCGACGATCGCCTCCTGACCGGTCGAACGGAAGCCCTTCTGCGGCGACGGATACTTGCCCCAGGCGACCTGCTTGCGATCGAAGGCGCCCTTCAAGAAATCGTCAACTGCACGAGTCAGCAACATCGCCCGCAGCATTTCGAGCTTCTCTGCTCTCGTGATCGAGCCTCGAATTCGACGCCGCTCGAAGAACCCCCGGACGAGTACGTCGAGGGCCTGCTTGTTGCGGGCTACCGCTCGACGGTGACTCACCATCGGGTAGAGGCGCGCCTCCGCATAGTCCGGACCGGTCTGATAGCGGGCCTCGATTCGCTCGAGCAACACTCGCTCGAGCTCCTCTTCATTGTGAACTCGCGGCGGTAGATCGCGGATCAGAAACGGAGCCTCCAGGCTCAGAAAGCCGTGCAGCTCATGCAGCAGATCGCGGGGCAGCGAGGTTCGTATCGGGCTCGTCTCGGGCATGGACCGAGGGAGAGTATAGCCGCGCGCGGAGCCCGAAGAACCTGCCGCTGCGGACGCTCTAGGACACCAGACGGCGCTCGATGCGGGCGCCCAGCCGCGTCAGAATCTCGTATGGAATCGTTCCGGCCTGACGAGCCAGTCGCTCCACCGAGTTACCCGCGCCGAAGTCCGGCGAGATGATCTCGACTTCCTCTCCGACCTCGGCATCGGCTACATCGGTGAGATCGAGAATCGTCTGATCCATCGCCACCGAACCCCGGCACGGTACTTCGGTACCGCGCAGTCGCATCACGCTCTCGTTGCTCAAAGCGCGCAGGTAACCGTCGGCGTACCCGATCGGAACCAGACCGATGCGGCTGGTGCGATCGAAGCGGTGGGTCAAGCCGTATCCACAGCCTTCACCCTCGGCCGCCTTCTTGGTCTGCATCACGTGGGTCACGAGCCGGAGCGCCGGCTGCAAGCCGGCCGCTGCCTCGAGATGCTCCGCGGGTCTATAGCCGTAGACGCTCAACCCGGGCCGCACCAGGTCCAAGTGGCTGCCGCCGAGGCTCAGAAGGGCGGCGGAATTGGCCGCGTGGCGTCGCGCGGAGTCCGGGATCGAGTCGACCGATCGCGTCCAGTCCAGAAACCGTTCCAGCTGCTCCTCGGCGAAGCTCGTGTCCACATCCTCGGCGGTCGCGAAGTGGGTGTACACGCCGGCCAGCTCGCAATCCTCGCGGCCCGCTACGGTATCCGCCAAGGCAGCGGCCTCCTCTAGGTCGGCTCCACCTCGATGCATCCCGGTGTCGACCTTGAGATGCACCCGGGCGATGCGATGCGCCCGGTGGGCCGCGCTGTTCAACCACTCGATCTCGTCGAGCGACGCCACCGTCATCTCGACACCGAGATTCACCAGCCGGGCTAGGTCTTCGGCCGACCCGATCCGAGCCCGCGCCCCCATCGGAAAGAGCACCAGCAGCCCGCCCTCGTAGCCCCAGTCCCGGAGCTCCAGCGCCTCACGGGCGTTCGACACGCAGAGGCCGTCCGAACCGCCGGCCAGCGTCGGCCAGAGCTCCTCGAGTCCCAGCCCGTAGGCGTCGGCCTTGGCCACCGGCCACAGCCTGCAGCCCTCCGGCAGGAGTCCACGAAGGTGACGAAGATTGTGCTGGACCGCGCCGGTCGACACCTCGGCGATGAGATGGCTCGGAATCATCGGATCGTCATGATAGACGACCCGCTAAGCGGCCTCAGCGGCCCGCTACGCGGGCGCCGTCTCGCCCTCGGTAACAGGCGCCGTTTCGGAGGCCCGGCTTGCACGCTCCGAACCGGCCCAGACTCGCCGGAGCCACGCCGAGATGGCTTCCATCAGGACGGAGATAAACGGCAAGACCAGGAGGGTCAGGATGACCGAAGACATCAGGCCGCCCATGACCGTACGGGCCAGCGGGTAGTAAAAAAGCCCGCTGGTTGCCGGCCCGCGAATGGCGAGCGGCACCAGGCCGATGATGGTCGTAGCCGCGGTCATCAGAATCGGGCGCAGGCGCTCCTGGCCGGCGAGAACGATCGCCTCGTCGCGTGGCAGGCCCGTCTTTCGAAGCTGGTTGACGTGATCGAGCAGCACGATCCCGTTGTTGACGACGATGCCCATCAGGATCAGAACTCCGATCTGCCCCATCAGGTTGAAGCTGGTGCCGGTCGCTGCCAGCATCCAGGCGATGCCTGGCAGGGCGAACGGAATCGAGAACAGGATCGCGAACGGCTGGGCCAACGACTCGAACAGCGACGCCATCACGAGATAGACCAGCGCCAGAGCCAGAAGGAAGTTCACGCCCATCTGGGCGTTCTGGTCCTGCTGCTCGACGATCCGGTCGTTCCAGCTCCAGGAGTAGCCGGGAGGCAGCTCGAAGGCGTCCATGAGACCGGCGATCTCGTCCTGGGTGTCCTTCCAGTTTTCGCCTTCGTAGGTGCCGCGGACAGAGACGCGGACCTTCCGGTTCTCGCGCTCGATCTGGCGCGCGCGCGGAACGATCTCGAAGGTGGCGACATCGGCCAGGGTGATCGCCGCGCCGTCCTGCCCACCGATCTGGAGGCGCTTGAGGTCGTCGAGGTTCTCGCGGTCCTCGAGCCGCAGCGCCAGCCAGGTGTCTACTTCGCGCTCGCCCGCGTTGAAGCGCGGCAGGCGCATGGCCCCGAGGGTGAACGAAAAGATGTCCGCCATGTCTTGGGCGTCGAGACCGTTTCTCGCCGCCTTCTCGCGGTCGATCTTGACGCGGACTTCCTGTTGGGAATCGCGAAACGAAGTGCGAATGTCCTGAATGCCGTCGAGGGTCTCGATCCTGCGCAGGGCCTCGTTGGCATAACCCTGGAGAACCGAGCTGTCCTGGCCGAAGAACTTGACCGCAAAGAAGGTGCTCGAGCCGCCGGTATCGGCATCGTCGTCGAACATGAACTTGACGCCCGCGATCTCCGGCAGCCTTTCGCGAATCCGGCCCTGAAGCTCGCGCACCTCCTCGTCGGTCATGTTCTTGCGCGCCAGAACCATTGTGGTCTCGGCCCGGTTCTCCATGTAGAAGCTGTACAGCGATTTGATCTCGAACTCTTCCCGGTGCTCCCAGAGGAACGGTTCCAGCTCCCGAACCGTCTCACGAGCCTCCGACTTGTAGGTGTGGTCGGCAAACTCGTAGCGTAGGAAGATGCGCTCGTTGACGATGCCCGAGAAGATGGCGCCCTCGACCATGCCGGTCTGAAAGGGCACCATGCCGATGCCGAGAAACAGGAGCAGCACGCCAGCTGTCTTCCATCGATGGACCAGGGTCCAGCGCAGAACCCGGGCGTACTTTCCCTCGAGCCAGGAGACCGACTTGATCTCCTTTGCCTTCTTCCTGCCCAGGAAGTGCGCCGACATGAGCGGGATGAGAGTCAAGGAGGAGAAGAGCGAGCAAGCCAGCGCGATCGCGATCGCGATGCCGATCTCCTTGAGCCACGTGGTGAGTCCGGTCGCGGCCCCGATAATCAGTGGCAGGAATACGATCAACGTGGTCAGAGTCGAGGCCGAGACCGCGGTCGCGACCGCTCGCGCCCCGATCAGCGCCGACTTCTTGCGGTTCCTCTCGGTTCGATGCAGCCGGTCGATGGACTCGAGCACCACGACCGCGTTGTCGACCAGCATACCCACCGCCAGCATCAAACCCATCATGGACAGCACGTTCAATGTCTTGCCCATGAAGTACATGATTCCGCAGGCAGCCAGGATCGAGAACGGAATCGACAGCGACACGATCAAGGTCGAGTCGAATCGGCGCAAAAAGAAGTAGAGGCTGAGGATCGCCAGAACGGCCCCGATCAGGCCCGCGGTCATCAGGCCGGTGAGCCCACCCATGATCTCTTCGCCCTGATCGTCCCAGACGAACAGGTTGACGCCCTCGAGGAGTGGGTCGTTATTGATTTCGTTCCTGATCACCGCCATCACGCTGCGCACCACGTCGACAGTGTTGGCCGTGGACTCCTTGAAGACCTCCAGACCGACGGCGAACTGCTGATCGAGGAAGCGGCCGTGAGGAATTGGCGGCTCCTCGTAGGTGATCTCGGCGATATCGCGAAGCCGCAGGCCGCGCTCGTCGATCACCATGTCACCGACCTCTTCCACGGACCGGAACTGACCCACCGAACGGGCCGTGAGGCGCAAGCCGCCCTGATCGACCTGACCCAGGACCATATTCGTCGAGGAGCCCTGCAGCCGCTGGATGAGCGCACTGACGTCCACGTTGTGCTCGCGCAGGCGCGCCAGCACGAGATCGATCGAGATCTCACGCGGTCGGACGCCGTCCAGATCCACGCGCGCCACACCGGGCACCCGCCGGAGGCGGTTCAAGACGCGCGCTTCGATGAGATCGTACGATTCGGAGAGGTCGACACCTTTCGAAGACACCCGCGCCTGCACCACGGGCATGTCGTTGGTGTTGAAGGAGAAGATGACGATCTCGCCGATCGAGGTCGGCAGATCGGCCTTGATCTGATCCATCTTCTCGCTGACCTGCATGCGAACGATGTCGAGCTCCTTGCCCCAGTCAAATTCGAGGAAGAACGACGCCTGGTCGGCGTCCGCGCGTGAGTTGAGCGTTTTGACGCCCGGCATGGTCGCCAGGACCTCCTCCACCGGCTTCAGGATCTCCTTCTCGATCTGCTGCGGATTGGCGTTCGGGTACGGAACCTGAACCATGATGAACGGGGCGTCGACCTCGGGCAGGTAGGCCAGCGGAAGCCGGGCGAGCGCAATGCCCCCTATGACCAGAATGCTGATCAGGATCATTGCGGTCGTGATCGGGCGGCTGACCGCCAGCTTGGAGAGGTTCATCGGCTACCCCACTTCTCCGACGATCTCGCCGGCGAGTGATTCAGGCGTTTTCGTCGAGTCTGTCTCTGCCTCCGCAGCCGGCAGCTCGTCACGCCGGTCAACCAGGGAGTACACCACCGGGATGACGATCAGGGTCAGCATCGTGCCCACCGCCAGGCCTCCGATCACCGTAATCGCCAGCGGCGCCCGAAGCTCCGCTCCCTCGCCCAGGCCGAGTGCCATTGGCAGCAGCCCGAAGATGGTGGTGGCCGAGGTCATCAGGATCGGTCGGAGTCGGTCGCTGCCGGCCGCAACCAGGGCATCGACCTTGCTCATTCCGGTCCGGCGTCTCTGGTTGACGGCATCCACCAGCACGATTGCGTTGTTGACGACGATGCCGGCAAGCATGACCGCACCGATCATGGCGACGATGTTGATCGACCGACCGGTGATCGCCAGAGCCGCAATCACGCCGATGGCGCCGAGGGGCAGCGTGAAGATGATCACGAACGGATGCAGGAAGGACTCGAACTGTGACGCCATCACCAGATAGACCAGGAAGATCGCAAGCGCCATCGCCAGGACCAGGGAGCGCTGCGCGGAGGCGCGCTCTTCCTCCTGGCCGGAGAGCGCGGCAGTCACCCCGGCGGGCATGATCATGTCGCCGAGCTCCGCCCGCACGTCGGTCGCAACCGCAGCCATGTCCCGGCCGGCAATGTCGGCCGAGATCACGCCGGCGCGTTTCTGGCCGATCCGGCGGATCTCGCTCGGACCCTCGGTCAGATGCACGCTGGCTACGGACTTGAGATAGATTGGCACTCCTTCGCGCTGGCCGACGATGAAGTTGCTGACATCGTCGACCGAGGCCCGTCCCAGATCCACGGAGCGCACGACGATGTCGATCTCACGATCGCCCTCGGTGAATCGGGTCGCGACCTCACCCTGGACCTTGTTGCGAATCGTGTCCGAGACGTCGCCCAGGTTGAGGCCGAGTCGAGCGAGCTGGTCGCGATCGAACTGGATCTGAAGCTCCGGGTTGCCGAGCTCGGCACTGGACTTCACATCCACGAGGCCCGGCACTCCGGCCATGCGAGCCCGGGCTTCTTCGGCGGTTCGGTGAAGGTCCATCAGCCCATCGCTGTAGATCTCGACCTCGATCGGCGTCCGGAAGCTGAAGAACGTCGGGCGCTCGAACTTGGAGTTGGCGAGTCCGGACTGATCCAGGCGATCCCGAACCCTTCGAATGACGGCGTGCTCCTCCTCGGGCGTGGTGCCGGGAGCCATCCGGATCTGGAGTCGAGCGGTGTTCTCGCCTTCGCTTCCAGTATTGGTGAGCGAGAGACCACGGCCACCGACGATTCCGGCGAAGGTCTTGACCGTCTCGTCGCCCTCCAGCACCGACTCGACGTCGGCCAGGAACCGATCGGTGGCCTCCAGCGGTGTACCTTCGGGTAGCACGACCGTGAAGCTGAACTCACCCTGCGAGAAGGTCGGGATGAGATCAAAACCCAGCTTCGGCACCATCCGGACCGCAGCGGCGAACGCCAGAAGCGCGATCGCGAGAACCAGCGGGCGGGCCCGAAGAGCGCCGCGGAGTACACGCGGATAGGCCGCAGAGACGATTCCCAAACCGGCGTCGAATGCCGCGGTGAGAGGCCGGCTGGCGATCGAAAGCACTCGGCCGAGCAGCCGCAACAGCCAGCGGATCGCGAACACGATCCAGGCCGGGCCGGTTACAAAGATCGAGCGCAGTCCGACGCGGGTGTAATGACGGGTACGGGCAAACCGACCCTCGGCGACGGCCGCGGCGGGAGGCGGCGCCTCGAGCGCTTTCTGCTTGCCGAGAATCGCCGCCAGCATCGGGATGAGCGTCAGCGCGACGGCGAGCGACGCGATCAAAGAGAACGATACGGTGAGCGCCATGTCGCGGAAGAGCTGTGCTGCGATGCCCTCGAGAAAGACGACCGGCAGAAACACGGCCACCGTGGTGAGAGTGGAAGCGGCGACCGCGGTCCCCACTTCGGACGCCCCGCCGCGGGCAGCCTCGTAAGCCGAAGCTCCCTGCTCGCGGCGCTTGAAGATCGCTTCCAGCACCACGATGGCGTTGTCGACGAGCATCCCGACTCCCAACGCCAGCCCGCCCAGGGACATGACGTTCAAGGTGGTACCGGTCCGGTACATGAGAAAGAAGGTCGCGACCACCGAGATCGGAATCGAGAGTCCGATGATCAAGGTGCTCCGGGGGTCCTTCAGAAAGAAGAGAAGCACCAGGATGGCGATGCCGCCGCCGACCAGAGCGTTCATCAGCACTTCGTCGATCGAGGCCTGAATGAACTCGGACTGGTCGATCCCGGCGACGACCTCGATGCCCTCGGGCAGCTCGCCCTTGACGTTGTCGAGCCGGGTCAGAATCGAACGGGCGACCTGAACCGTATTTGTGTCGCCCTCCTTGTACATCGCCAGCTCGACGGCCTCATCCCCACCGAAGCGAGTGATCACCTCGCGCTGTTTGTGCCCGCGCCGTACGGTTGCGACATCAGAGACCTTGACGCTGCGGCCCTGGTGAGACATGACCACGGTGTCGCCGATGTCCCCGAGACCCTCGAACTCATTGTTCGCGCGCACCAGATACCGAGCTTCCTCCTCATAGAGGCTGCCACCGGCCTGGTTGACGTTCTCGCGCAGGAGAACCGAATTCACGTCCTGAATGCTCAAGCCCAGAAGCGCCAGTTTGCCCTCGTCGACCCGGACCTGAATCTCCTCTTCGAAGCCACCGTTGACCTTGATCGCCGCGACGCCCTCGGTCGACTCGAGATCCTTCTTGAGGACCTCCTCGGCCACGTAACGCAGCTGATAGAGGTCTCGGCCCCCGGTCACGTACAGACGTACGATCGGGTCGTTGGCCGGATCGAAGCGCAAGAGCACCGGCTTCGGGGCTTCTCTGGGCAGGCGAAGCAGATCCAGCTTCTGCCTCACGTCCAGCGCAGCGAAGTCCATGTTTCGGCCCCATTCGAACTCCAAGGTGACCTGCGAGAGGCCCGGCCGTGCGATCGACGTCAGGCGCTTCACACCCGCGACGATTCCCACCACCTCTTCGATCGGGCGCGAAACCAGCGCTTCGACCTCGGCCGGGGCCGCACCGGGCAGTCGCGTCTCGACCGTCAGGCTCGGATACGAGAGGTCGGGCAGGAGGTTGATCGACAGCCGTCCGAAGGCGACCATTCCGAAAAGCATGAGCGCCACCGCCGCCATCGAGATGGTGACGCGGCGTCGAAGCGAGAACTCGACGAGCTTCATGACCGGCTAGCTCGCTTCTCGGGCTTCGGCGATTTCGTCCGTGTCTTCTTCGTCGACACCCACCAGCTTGACGGCCGCGCCATTCTTTAGACCTCCCTGCCCTGCGACGATGACGTCGTCTCCGACTCCCAGCCCACTCACAGCCTGCACCCAGAGCCCTTCCTCGAGTCCGAGCTCGACCTCGCGCTTCTCGGCCTTGCCCTCGTCGGTGAAAACGAAGACGTGCGCCGACTGGAGCTCACGAAGAACCGCCTCGCGCGGGACCAGCACCGCCGCTGTCCGGGTCTCGCGAACGATGTCGATCGTGACGAAGCTTCCCGAGCGTACGGTTTTCGGAGGCGCTACCGCTTCGATCGTCACCTTGATCGTCCCGGTCGCGGTGTCGACGACCGGGCTCACCTGCCGGACCAGGCCCTCGAACACGGTGTCGGGGCTGGCGTTCAAGGTAATCCGAACGTCACCGCCGCCCTGGAGTCCGATCACGTCGCGCTCGGGCAGAAAAATCCGGGCGACGAGCGGATCGACGTCGGTCAGCTGGAAGAGCTCATCGCCCATCCGCAGGTTCTGGCCGACCTGGATCATCCGTTCGCTGATCTGGCCCGAGAAGGGCGCCTTGATGGTCGTCTTCTGGAGTCGCCACGCCGCCTCGGCCTTCTCCTGCTGAGCGATCTCGAAGTCCATCTTGAACTTGTCGAACTCCTCGCGGCTGATCAGCTCCTTGGCGATCAGATCCTGGCCCCTTTCGAACGCCAGGCGAGCATTGGTCTCCTTGAGATCCGTCTTGCGGAGGTTGATCTCCTCGTCGTCGCGAACCAGGGTCGCCAGATGCTGTCCCTCACGAACGAAAGCGCCCTCGTCCACGAGCAGGCGGGCCACGCGTCCCTCGACCTCGGCCAGAAGCCGGACTTCGTTCTCGGCGACCAGATTGGCGGTGGTGGTGATGTAAGCCGAAATCTGGCCCGCTTCGATCGCGGCGATCTCCACCGGAACCGGGGCTTTGCCTTCGTCTGCGCCTTCACCCTCGCCGTCGGAGCCTTCGGCGTTGTCCCCGCTGTCGCCCGAATCCGCCTGCTCCTCAGGCGCCGCGTCGGCGCCATTGGCCTCGCTCGCGCTCATGTTCATGAGCGCTGCCCCACCGACCACCAGCAGCGCGACCAGACCCGAGATCCAGAAGATGCGACTGCGCTTCTTTCGTTTCCGACCCGCGGACGTTTCCAGGCTCATTGGTTGTCTCCCTTGAGTCCACCTCGGGACAGCCGCGGTGGTGTACAGCTAGCAATACGCAAAGAAACGCAGGAGTGTTTCAGGGTTGGCGACAGCCCGAGGGGTCCAAAGCCGCGTGTTAAGATTGCCTGCAATCCGCACCGCGCCCATCGCTCGCGGAGGTCGTACCCGGGGGCGAAGCTCATGATCGAAACCACCGAGCTCCTCCAGTCCTACGTCCACGGAATCCGCAGCCTGAGCGGCGCTCGCAGCGTCTCCCTCTACGTGCCGGCCTCTCTGAGCGGTCTGTCCCAGCCGTTTCTGATTCACGATGGCGAGGATTTGGCGGTGCCGGAGCTCGCCGACCTCGAAACCGCCGACGCCTTTGCGGCCGGGCGCACGGACGACGCGACCGGCGAGCCCGGCACCATGATGCCGAGCGCTGATCCCCTCGCCAGCCTGCTGCCGCTGCCCGCCGTGGAGTCGTTCTGGTCAGGAGGCGTCTGGCCCGCCGATCGGGAACAGCATGAGCACGCGACACCCAGTCGAAGGAGGTCCGACGCTGCGCCGCCCACCTCACCGCCCTCGGCCTGGCTGGGCTTCCGCTTCGCGGACCCGAGCGAGGCGCTCGGCGATCGGCTCAAGGATCGGGACTTCCTGGAGAAGCTCGCGAAAGACGATCCGCTGCCGTGGTGGGAGTGGCTGTTCGCCCTCGGCGGAGCCCTGGCCAGCCATGCGTCGCAGGTGGCCGCAATCCTCAAGGATCCGATCACCGGTTTCCCCGACCGCACCGGCTTTCAGGCGATCCTGACCGAGGAGCTCGAGAAGGCCCGTCGCACGGGACGACCGCTTTCGCTGCTCCTGATCAACCCGGACGAGTTCGCGACCATCAACGAGAGGTTCGGCAGAGAGGCCGGCGACTCGATCATCCACGACGTCAGCCGGCGTTTGCGCTCCGCCCTTCGCAGCTCGGATCCCATAGCCCGCTACGGTGGCGTCATCTTCGCGGCGATTCTCTCCGAGACGAACCTGGCCACGGCCCGCGAAGTCGCGGGCAAGGTGCTCGAGAGCATCGCCGAGGAGTCGTTTCTGGACGGCGCGGTCCGGCTGGGATTCTCAATCGGCGTTGCGGTCCTCGACGGCGAGCAGGAAACCGGACTGTTGCCTCTCGAGCTGGTGCGTCGAGCGGATCAAGCCCTCAATGCCGCCAAGCGGCTGGGAGGTGGATGTCTCGTCGACTGGGAGGAGCGCTCGGGCCTGGAGGAGTCGGGAGCCTTCGACCGGCTGAGCGGCATTTTCACCGGCAACCTTTCCAAGGACTACCGCAACATGGTCCTGATCTGGGACACGATCGACGTGATCGCTCTCAATCAGGATTTCGACGGGCTTTGCGGCGAGGTGGCCGAAAGGCTCTACGGCGTTTTCAAGCCCAATCGAATCGGCGTCTTCTCGAGCCAGGACGACGGCTCGATGCTGCTAACCCGCGGTTTCACGCGCCGCGCCGCCGGATCGCGTAATCAGCAGAGGGTCGAAACCGTCGAGCTCTCGCACGAGGAGCGCAATCTCCTTCGGCTCGCTGTGGCTGCCGGTGAGCCCAGGGAAGGCGCGAACGATGTCCAGGACGGCGTCGAGGAAGTCAGCTATGCGGTGCCGCTGCGCACGAGCGGCGCCTCGCTCGGCGCCCTGTTTCTGGCCGGAGATCGCGATCTCCTGGTCCTGGAGTCTTCGGACCTGGGCTTCCTGAAGGCGCTCGCCGGGCAGCTGGCGGTGGCTCTCGATCGCGCCCGCCTCTCAGAGCTCGACCGGGCTCGCCAGGAGGGCGAGCGCCGGCAGCTCAAAGCCGAGCTCAAGGAGCTTCGCCAGGCCCTGCAACAGGCCAAGCTCGTCTATCGGTCGCCGGAGATGGAGGACGCCGTGGGCACCGCCCGCCGGGTCGCGCCCACAGACGCCACGGTGCTGATCACCGGTGAAAGCGGCACCGGCAAGGAGCTGCTCGCCCGCACCGTACACGAGCTTTCGAGCCGGCGAGATCGGCCGTTCGTCATCGTCGATTGTGGCTCGATCGCGACCACCTTGATCGAGAGCGAGCTGTTCGGTCACGAGAAGGGCGCCTACACCGGCGCCCAGGTGCGCCGTCGAGGGCAGCTGGCCGAGGCCGACACCGGAACTGTCTTTCTGGACGAAATCGCAGAGCTTCCGCTCGAGGTGCAGAGCAAGCTCTTGCGCTTCGTCCAGGAAAAGCAGTTCAGCCCGGTCGGCGGGAGCCGAGTTCGGAAGGTCGACGTCCGGATCGTCGCCGCCACGAACCGCGACCTCTCTCTCGAGGTTGCGGCCGGTCGGTTTCGCGAGGACCTCTACTATCGGCTCAATGTCGTTCGCATCGAAGTACCGCCGCTCAGGCAGCGCCCAGTTGACGTCCTCCACCTTGCCCGCCACTTCCTCGACACGTTCACCGTCCAGTACCAGAAGAGCATCCGCCGGTTCACCCCAGCGGCCGAGGACGACCTCGTGCGCTACACATGGCCCGGCAACGTCAGGGAGCTACAGAACAGGATCATGCAGGCCGTAATTCTGTGCGACGGCGATGACCTCGACGCTTCGGATCTGGATCTGCCCACCGACGGCACCGTGGCTCCGATCGCGGAGGTGCCGACGCGAATTCTGGTCAGCCGCGCCGAGGCGGCCAGCCGGTCCACCGGACCCACCCTGGTCGGGGAGGACTGCTGGAGCCGGCTTCGCGAAGCCCTGGGACGGGAGGTCGACCTTGCACTCGGCGACGACGGCGACATGCTGTTCCCGCTCGGTACCTGGATTCGAGAAGATCTCATCCTCGCCGCCAACGACGCCGCGAGAGGCGTCGCGAGACGTGCGGCTTCTCTGCTCGGCATCCCGGAGACCACCTTCCGGCGGAGGTTGTCCAAGACCCAGCGGCAGCAGCGCTCCGGGCTCTCACCGAGGTCGGGGCGGTGGGTCGAGATCCGCTCGCTGCTCGCGGAGGTCGTGAGCTCGCCCACCGACGGGGAGGATCTGATCCGGAAGGCGCTCACGATTCTGCTCGAAGAGATCCTTCAACGCCTTCCCGACGACGTCTCGTCCGGCGCCCAGCTGCTTGGAGTCACGGCCCCGACCTTCCGGACGCGGACCGCCGAGCTGACCAAGCGGGCGAACTCTGCGGCCAAGTAGGCGCCGATTTTTAGCCAGGATTCTCCGTTTTTTGGTGCTCTCATGAGCATTCCCGGCGAGTCTTGGACCGAATCGACGGACACAATACCGGGAGCGCACCAGCCTTTCCCCCGGGTATTATGCAGAAAACCATTTGCATATTTGAATTTACGCCCGAGGGGTAGTGCGACAGTGGCATATTCCCTTGTCCGGTATGCCGTTTGCCTTGATTCTCTGACGATCACCGCGGCTTTGCGCCGATGCAGGCGCCAAATCCCGGGAGACGACTGTGCTCAGCGACTTTCGAACGGCAAACAGGTCTCGTGACTCCCGGGCGCGGGAGACGCCCCGCGAGCGACGTCCGGCCCCCACGCTCGCACGGACGATCCTCATCGTCGAAGACGATCTGGAGCTGACCCGGCTCGCGCGCCGCCATCTCGAAAGCCACGAGTTCCAGGTGTTCGTGGCTGGCGACGCCGCTTCGGCGATGGAGGCCTACATTACCGATCCTCCCGACCTGATTCTGCTCGACGTGGCGTTGCCGGATCGCTCCGGCTTCGATGTCTGCCGAACTGTTCGGGAGCTCCCGGGCGGGCATTCTGTCCCGATCGTGATCATGACCGGGCTGGACGATCCGGACACCATCAAGCAGGCCTACACGAGTGGAGCCTCCGATTTCGCGGTCAAGCCCCTGAACTGGACGGTCCTGAGCAACCGGCTCTCCCTCCTGATCGAGGCCGACCGGGCTTGCCGGAAACTCGCAGCCAGCCAGATCAAGCTCGAGAAGACCGAGCGCATCGCCCGCCTCGGCACCTGGGAGTACGACCTGGCGACCGAGCAGGTCTCGGCCTCGCGGGAGACTGCGAGAATCCTCGGAATACCAGAAACCGAGTGTTCGTCGCGAGACGCGCTGCTGAGCTCGATCCACCCTCTGGATCGGGACCGGGCGATCGAGTCGCTCCGGGAGATGGTCGACGATCTGGCCGAAGCCGAGCTCGAGCATCGCGTGCTGTGGAGCGATGGCAGCGTGCGCTCCGTCAAGCACCGCTCCCAGGTTCGGCGGGATTCGGCCGGCCACGCGGTGAGCGTTCACGGCGTGCTGCGGGATGTGACCGACATTCGCAGGGCCGAAGAGAAGATCCGGCACTTGGCCAACTACGACCGCCTGACCGGATTACCCAATCGCCACATGTTCCTCGAGCTCTTGCAGGGCACGATGGCTCGGTGTGAGCGCAGCGAAGCGATCGTCGCGATCGCCTACGTCGATCTCGATCGATTCAAGAAGATAAACGACACGCTGGGGCCCGAGATCGGAGACGAATTGCTCACCGCGGTCGCCGATCGCCTCCGGATCTCATTGCGCAGAGGCGACTATCTGGTTCGCGAACGAGGACCCCAGGTCGCCCGTTGGGGAGGAGACAAATTCCTCGTCCTGCTGAGCGACCTCGACGAAGTAGGCGGCGCAGCCAAGGCTGTTCGACGCCTCTTGCGTCAGCTCGAGATTCCCTTCGCGGTCGCCGATCGCGAATTCTTCCTGACCGCAAGCGCCGGTATCTCGGTATATCCCACGGATGGCGCTACCGCATACGAACTCCTGCAGCACGCGGAGTCGGCGATGTACCACGCAAAAGACCTGGGGCGGAACCGCTTCCAGTTCTACAGCGAGTGGATGAACGCCGCGTCCGCGCGCGAGATGGACGTGGAGAACGAACTCCACAAGGCGATCGAGCAGAACGAGCTCTACCTGACCTACCAACCAGTCCTCGACAGCCACTCCCAGAACGTGATCGGTGGCGAGGCTTTGGTCCGGTGGGTGCATCCCGAGCTGGGTACCGTCTCGCCCGACGAGTTCGTACCGATCGCCGAGGCCGCCGGGCTGATCGTACGCATCGGCGAATGGGTGCTGCGTACCGCGTGCCGGCAGTTCCAGATCTGGTTCGAGGCAGGGCTGCCCAGGATTCGCCTGGCGGTCAACCTCTCGAGCCTGCAGCTGCACGAGGAGGACTTCGTGGGCAGCGTGGCGCGTATCCTCGCCGAGACCGGCTTCGACCCGTCGCTTCTGGACGTCGAGCTGACCGAACGAGGCGTCGCCCTCGACGACCGGCGCGCCGTCCGGAGCCTCGAAGGCCTCAGAGAACTCGGAATCCGAATCGCAGTGGACGACTTCGGCACCGGTAATTCGGCGCTCTCGTATCTCAAGATCTTCCCCCTCGACGTCCTCAAGATCGATCGGTCATTCGTTCAGGGAATCGAGCGGGAGTCGAGCGACTCGGCCATTATCTCGGCGGTAATCGCGATGGCGCACCGATTGGGCCTCGAGGTGGTTGCCGAGGGAGTCGAGACCGACTCGCAGCTCGAGTTCCTACGAGAGCAGGACTGCAATCGCGTACAGGGCTTCTTGTTCGCCAAACCGCTGCCGGCGGAGGACTTCAGGGAGGTATTCGATAAGATTGGGCCCGGCCTAGGCGGCCAGTCTCGACCGGAGCCGAGTTGATGCGCCCTCATCCAGCCAGCGTTACCAAACACCGGCTGATGGCACTAAGCGGAGCGGGGCTCGGGCTGCTCTGCGCAACGCTGCTGCTTGTCGGCGGAGCGAGCCCGGCCGCGGGCCAACAGCGCAAGATCCCCTTCGACCGGATCGGCGTCGAGGACGGGCTGCCCCATTCGGCGGTCAACGCCATAGTTCAGGACGACACCGGCTTCATCTGGTTCGGTACCCAGGACGGGCTCGCCAAGTACGACGGCAATCGCTTTCAAGTATTCCGCTCGAACGAAGAAGACCCCGGATCGCTGTCGAACAATTGGGTGTGGTGCCTGCTCAAGGACTCCAGCGGTCGGCTCTGGATCGGAACCAACGAGGGCGGTCTCAACCTCTGGCAACCCGCCACGCGATCGTTCCGGCGTTACATCAACGCCGAGGTGAACCGTTCGTCGATCTCCAACAATCGAGTCCGGTCCTTGATGGAGGACCGCGACGGACGGATCTGGGTCGGCACCGAATCGGGTCTCAACGTTTTCGATCCCGTCTCCCAGACCTTCAAGCGCTATCTCCACGATCCCTCGAAACCCGAAAGTCTCGGGCATAACCAGGTACGGGCCATCTTCCAGGACAAAGACGGCTCGATCTGGGTCGGTACCAACGGCGGAGGTCTGGATCGGCTGAACCCGGCTACGGGCACTTTCGCCCACCTCCGGCACGATCCGAACGACTCCTCCTCGCTCAGCCAGGATCGGGTCAGGACCATCTTCGAAGACCGCTCCGGTAACTTCTGGATCGGCACGTACGAAGGCGGACTCAACCGTCTCGACCGTTCGACGGGAGCTTTCGAGCGCTTTCAGCACAACCAGCTCGATCCCACCAGCCTGAGTGACGACCGCGTTCGGGCGGTGTTCCAGGACGCCAGCGGCGTGCTCTGGGTGGGTACCGACGGGGGGCTCAACGAATGGCTCCCGGAGCGCGGCGAGTTCGTGAGTCACGAAAGAAACCTGGCTGATCCTGGCTCGCTCAGTGACAGCCAGGTGATGTCGATCTATCAGGATCGAGGCGGCGTGCTCTGGATCGGAACTCAAGGCGGCATCAACAAATGGAATGCCATCACCGGCTCGTTCTCGGGCTTTCGACAGGATCCGGACAAGCCCGAGACCAGCCTCGCCAGCAATACCGTGATCTCGTTCTCCGAAGACCCCTCGGGCCGGCTCTGGGTGGGCACCTACGAGGGGCTTGATCTTCTCGACCGGAAGACCGGCCGGGTGCGGCATTTCAGGAAGAACGACCGCGACCCGAACAGCCTTCGCGACGACCGGGTGATGTCACTGTTCACCGACAGATCCGGCACGCTCTGGGCCGGAACCTACGAGGGCGGGTTGCATCGCTTCAATGCCGACGAAGGGGGGTTCAAGAACTTCCGCAACGATCCAGACGACCCGACCAGCCTCAGCCGCGACGCCGTCACCGCCATCTATGAGGACAGCCTGGGCGTGCTCTGGGTGGGAACCTTCGGCGGCGGGCTGAATCGCTTCAACCAGGACCGCACCTCCTTCATCCGCTACCTGCACGATCCCAATAACGCAGCCAGCCTGGGAGCCGATCAGGTGCTCTGTCTGTTGGAAGGCTCCGACGGAATCCTCTGGATCGGAACCGACAGCGGCGGTCTCAACGGGTTCGACCGCAGCACGGGGTCGTTTACCCGGTACCGAAACGATCCCTCGAACCCCGACAGTCTCAGCAACAATACGGTGTTCTCGCTCCGGGAGACCGAAGACGGAACCCTCTGGATCGGAACCCAGGGTGGCGGGCTGAACAAGTGGACCCAGGCCGACAGGGAGGCCAACCTGGCCCGGTTCGTCAACTACGATTCCCGTCATGGTCTGCCCAACGAGGTCATCTACGGGATCCTCGACGACGAGGACGGCAACCTGTGGATGAGCACGAACGAAGGCCTGGTCGGCTTCGACCCGAACACCGAAGGTGTCCGGACCTACGACACGACCCACGGCCTTCTCTCCAAAGATTTCAACTTCGGCTCTTACCGGAAGCTGTCGACCGGAGAGATGCTATTCGGAGGTAACGAGGGTTTCAACATCTTCCATCCCTCCTCGATCCAAGCGAATGCCCACATCCCCGAGGTCGTGATGACTTCCTTCCGCAAGTTCAACCGGGAGGTCGAAACCGACACACCCCTGACCGACCTCGAAGAGATCGAGCTCTCGCACAAGGACTACGTCGTCTCGTTCGAGTTTTCCGCTCTCGACTACTCGGCCCCTCAGAAGAACCGGTACTCCTATCGGCTGGACGGCTTCGAGACCAACTGGAACGAAGTCGGCAACCGGAATCGAGCGACCTACACCAACCTCGATCCGGGCACGTACACGCTGCGTGTCAAGGCGGCCAACAACGACGGCCTTTGGAACGAGGCCGGACTGACGATACCGATTCGGGTGATTCCACCTCCCTGGAAGACCTGGTGGGCCTACCTTTCGTATGCCGCCGCTGTCGTGTTCGGCGTGATGGCGATCCTCGGAAACCTGTCCGCAAAACGGCGTCGCGAGACCGAGCAGCGGCGCTATCTCGAGCGTCAGGTCGCGGAGCGTACCCGCGAGCTGGCCCTCAGAAACCGTGACCTTCAGGAGGCCATCGACAAGGTCGAGCTTGCCAGCGTCACGGACACCTTGACCGGTCTGCGCAACCGTCGCTTCCTGGTCAACAATATCGATTCCGATCTAGCGCTGGTCGACCGCTACTACGAAGACCTCAAGCGCCGCCCGGAGGCCGTCGACGCCGACCAGGAGCCCGACACCCTGTTCTTGATCTTCGATCTAGACGGCTTCAAGGAGATCAATGACACCTATGGCCACGCCGCCGGCGATCGGGTGCTGCTCCAGGTCACCGACCTGCTCGAAGCCACGTGCCGGGAATCCGACACCATTATCCGATGGGGCGGAGACGAGTTTCTGATCATCGCTCGGCGTACGCGGCGGCAGTCGGCGGAAGATCTCGCGGAGAGGCTCAGGGCCAGTGTCGCTGCTCACGAGTTCGAGCTCGGACTCGGCAAGAGCGCCAACCTGTCCTGCTCCATCGGATTTGCCTTCTACCCGTTCTTACGCAAGTTCCCGAGAGCGCTCTCGTGGGAGCAGGTCAACGCCATCGCGGACCGCGCGCTCTACATCGCCAAGAAGAGTAATCGCAACGCCTGGGTGGGTATCTTCGAGGATGACAAGGCCAGCGACGTTCACCCGTCGGCGTTGGTCCAGAAAATCAACCACGAGCTCGACGAGCTGGTCGAGCAGGGCGTGGTCAGCTTGAGTACCTCGATCACCAGCGAGGAGCAGCTGGTGTGGGCCTGGGCCTGATCGCCGATCCGGTCCTAGCGCCCCGACTCCCCGGTCGCCAACAGCTCGACGGTTTCCGCGAGACGATCGAGTCCCTCCGGTACGCTCAGCCGATTCACCGGAGTGGCGTGTGCGAGGGCGATCGAGAAATCCAGGTGTCGAGCCCGGAGATCCGGAGCGAACAGCCGTGAGGCGACGGTGTGCTCCAAGACACCGAGAACCGCATCCCGGATCGACAGCCGGCTCCGGACGGCGCTCGAATCCAGCCCCACTCGCTTCAAGACCGCCAGCTCCCCGACTCCGAGTAGGTCGGATCCGATCCACTGCTCCGGATCGGTGAGCTTGAGTTGGGGAAACCGGGGATACGCCATCGCGGTTCCGTCTTCGATCACCCCGATCGGAACCACATCATCTGCAATCCGGCGGAAGAGCGATCCGACATTGCCCGCCGCGGCCAGGGTCGACTTGCCGGACCCGGAGTCACCCAGAATCAGGGTCGCCCGCCCGCCTATCTCGACGGCGCTCGCGTGCAAGCTGAAGACGCCGCGCTCGGCCAGGGCCAACGCGAGCCCTGGACCTAGCGCCGCGAAGCGGGCCAGCGTCCCCGAGACGTCGGCGTACACGCGCAGCCTGCAGGCTCCAGGCATGGTCTCGAGCTCGAGATGCACCGAGTCCTTCACCACGATCCGGTACAGTCCCCGGGTCCACGAGCAGACCACGTCGACGTCCCGTCCGCCGACCCAGCCGCGCCCGGTGTAGATCGGCCGTAGATCCTCGGCCCGAACATCGCGGGCGCCGGGTGGCGGATAGCCGGCTGTGCTCTCCGGCGCCGCGTACGGCTTCAGCTCGGGAATCGCTCGGTTGGTCACCAGCGTCCGGCCGGCCACCCGGTACCTCCGTGGCCGCTCGTCCGAGCGGACAGCGCCGAACTCGACGACCAGCTCCGGAGCGGTGGGCTTGCTCATTTCAAGCAAGCCCCCAGCCATGCCGGCGCCGCCAGAGCTCCAAGCTCAGGCACCGCCACAGAAGCACCTTCTCGATCGGCTTCGAGTCGACTCCGACCGAGCGAATCCGCTCTTTCTCCAAGAAACGGGGCCAGATCGCTCCCTCGCCGTGAAGAAGATCCTGGACCAGCCGCGCCCGGCGATCGAAGACGCCGAGGTCGAAGAGCGGATCCAGGTGCGTGGGCTCCTGGCGCAGCCGAATCGTTTCGGGAATCAAACCCTGAGCGGCGTTGCGCCCGACGAGCTTGCTCCTTCCCGGCCGAAACACCTGATGCGCCGGTAGCGCCAGCATGAATTCGACGAAGTCGAGGTTCCAGAACGGGCTCAGGACCTCGACCCCCTGGCGGCCGGCGAAATCGTGTTCGAGGTTCTGCCCCCGAGCCTGGAGGTCGAGGTATCCGACCACATCGCGGTGACCGGGAGCGCGCACAGGCGCCTCGGCGTACTCGCCCTTTAGGAAGGCCCTGGCTTCCCGGGTCAGCCACTGGGTATGCGGACCGGCCGGCCCCCGGCCCGACGGACGCACAACGCGCGCGATCGCACCGGACGCAGCCCTCAACCCGTCCCTCCGGGCATGGCGCGCGAGACAGGCGCCGGCGGTTCGAAAGCGTCCTTCCAGAAGAAGATCTCTCAGATACAGGTTCGTCTGCCTCTGCAGAATATCCGCAGGGCCGCCGTTGAAGAGGACGCGGCGCCCGCCCGAGACGGCCTCGCGGTAGAGGGCCGTCTTCAGCGAACGGTAGGGATTCTCCTCCGGCGTGCCGGCCAGCTCGCAGTACTCGTCGGGTTCGGAGAGGGTCCAATGTCGGTCTCCGGCAGTCTGGATTACCTCGAAATCGGCCGACTCGAGAGTGAGCTCGATCCATTCGCGCTCGTCACACTGCGCCAGTTGATCGAACACCCAGGAGCACGCGCCGACGCGGCCCCCGGCGGGCGCGGCCAGATCCGCCGACAAGCAAGCGAGCGTGGTCGAATCGAGCCCACCGCTCAGCATGACGCCGACCTCGTCCAGGTTTCCGGCCATCTCCGAAATCGCACTGCGGATCAGATCGGCAAAGGCCTCGGCGCAGGCCGCATCTGTCCTCCCACGCTCGGGCCGGATCGCCTCGGGCCTCCAGAACGGAACCGCTCGCGTCGAGCTCTCGTCGAACTCGATCGCCGTGCCACGAGGAACTTCCCGGATTCCCTCGAAGAACGTACAGCTCCTCCGCGGCCCGAGGACCGAGAAGAAGCGCGCGAGCTCGCCTGGGACAAGGCTCCACGACGTCTCGGGCCGGTTGAGCAGAGTTTCGATCCGGTCGGAGACGATGACCAGCCCGTCCCGCTCGATGTAGAAGAGAGTCCCCGGCCCGAGGGGATCGCACGCGAGTCGAAGACTGCGACTCTCCGCGTCGAAGACCAGGGCCGCGTACCGGGATCGAAGCCGCCTCCAGAGTTCGCTACCCCATCGCCGATGACCCTCCGCAACGGAAACCGAGAGGTCGCCGGATCCGCCCAGCGCGTTCGAGAGCTCCCTGGCATGCCGTGGGCCGAGTCCGACGATTGCCTGCCCGCGAGCCGAGGCCGAGAGGACTTCGCCTTCGCCGGCGCTGTGCAACAAGCGAAACCCCCGAAGCTCGGTATCCGACCGGGCTCCGACGCCGCCCCGATCCGAATGGCCGAGGGCCACGGCCATGCGCTCGCACTCCGAGACCGGAACCGGCAAGCCCCGGCGGTCGAAGATCGCCGCGAAGGAGCTCACCGGATGGAGGATACCGGGCGCGCCGCAACGCGGCCTAGCCAAGCCGCTGCTCGATGAAGGCGTTGCCGCTGTCACCTAGGCCCGGAGAGCCGCCCAGGGTGAGCGTCCGGAGATCGCCGAAGCACTCGAGGCGGGGAGACACGTAGGCCCTCTTCGGGCAAGCTGTCGTATGACCCGCCCGGAGATTGCCGGTCCCGGCGTGCGCTCCTCCTCGCCTTTCGCTCTTGCCTGCCGCCTTCATCGCCACCCCGGTTTCGCGCCGGCCCTATTCCGCCCCCTCGGGCACGATCGACAAAGTCGGATCGCCGAGAAGCGTCCAACCCAGAATCACGTCCAGACGACCCGGATCGGTCTCGGCCAGATCCTGCTTCGCTTCCAGGATCGCTTCGCCCAGACTCCTGCCCGGAATCGCCAGTCTCTCGAACACCCTGCGGCCCAGGCGTCGCTCCGAGAGCGCCTCGGTCAAGGTGGCCGCTCCCAGAACCGCCGCCGCACCGGTGTCGGGCTCGAGCAACAGCCGGTTGCCCAGCGTCTCGAAGCTCGGCAGCACATGGTACGTGTTCCAGCAGCCCCACTGCGTCACGATCGTCGGGTCGCCGCTGTTGGTCAGCTCGGCCACATCGTCCGACTTGAACAGGCCGTCGAAGCTCCACACGGTGAGCCCCGAGTGGCCGAAGTAGCTGGTCAGCGCCGGTCCGGCACTGATTCCGTCGATCAGCGCTTGGCGGGCTTCGGCCACGGGCTGATCGTCGAGGTAGGCCCGGTCGATCTGCCAGCCCGGGCCCAGGAGCGCAGCCATGTCCTCACTGTCGCTCGCGAACGAGTAGCCGGAGCCGAGGTCGAGTCCGTCCGCGGCCAGTACCGCGCTCAGCCCACCGTCTGCGTTCGAATACGCCAGCGTCTTCGCGATCACAGTAGCCAGCTCGTCGGTCGTACGAACCGGCCAGCGACCCACGGCCATGTCCGGTATCAGGTCGCCGTCGACGTCTCCGTACAACGGGTCCACCGGCGCGTAGGTGACGATCACGTCCGTCTGCGCGTACAGACTCGGAACGAAGCTCACCGAGCCGAGACCCAGATAGTCGAAGTAGTCGTAAGTGTCTCCACCCACCAGCAGCAGAGAGCGAACGCCGTGGTTGTAGGCCGCCGTCGCGTACCGCCGGATCGATTCCGGATCGACCACGCCGTGGCTGAACCTCGAGTAGAGGTCCGCCACGTCGACGACCTTCACCGCGAGCCCCTGGGACTCGCGCAAGGCCACCCAGGGCGCCAGGCTGTCGATGAAGTCCGCGTGTGAGACCACCAGCACGTCCAGGTCTCGGAGACCGAGATCGGAGTTCACGGCAGCTTCCTCGATCGTCGGGCTCAGGATCCCGGCGCCCGCCGCCGTCCAGTATGCGGCAGCCTCGCCGAGACCGCCGGCGGAGCCGAACAGCGCCTCATAGGCCCCCGGCGATCCGAGCACCTGCACGCCAAGACGCGAGGTGCCAGCTTCGCCCCGCGCGTAGGCCACCACGTCGGAGGAGCCAAAACCGCCCACTGCGAAGTTACTGCCCTCGGAGGCGAAATCGAGCGCGTCTCCGATCGCTACGAAGGCTCGCGGATAGGACACGGTCAGGTGGTCGTAGTTCACCAGGTCGTACTGTGCCCCGGTGTCGTGCGGCAACTCGATCTCGAGCGCGTTGCCGGTGGCCAGAAGAGCACCGTCCGAGACCTCGAACGCGAGCTCGGGCACCGAAACGCCGTCGAAGAGCTCGTCCGCGACCTGAGAGCCGTTGACGTCGAGCACCACGTGGTGGTCGGGAGCCGAGGGGAAGTCGGTGCCGCCGAAAAGCGCCACATCCAGAGCCACCGGCGCCGCCCCCGGCACCCAGCCCTCGAGATCGAACGGAATCGAGGCCTCGACCGGACCCGATATCGCCAGCAGCCGTAGGTCGTACCATGGATCGTCGGTCGGGGACGCGAAATGGTACTGGACCTGGTTCTCGACCAGTGCCGACTCCAGATAGAAGCTCTCGGCGGCGCCGCCACCGTTGAACGGCAGCTCGGAGACGCGAGCCGCCGCGCGGCGGTTCACGCTCAAGCGGTAGACGTTGGTCTTCGTGTAGAGCGAGTCCACCGGCTCTCCGACGAACTCGATATACGAGCCCGGGCCGAAGACCGGTTCCGGCGAAACGTACATCGGCACCGAAGCGCCGGCGGCCGAAAGCGCCAGCCAGTCCCTGCGCGCGCCGGCGAAGTCGAGGCCGGCGGCCGCCAGGTCGTCGTAGCTGACCCGGTAGATGCCCTCGCGATCGGCCCCCAGACTCGCCGTCGGGTAGACCGAGCGCCGCTGTGGGCGGCAAGCGAGGCAACGGTCACTGCCGCCACCAACGCCGATCGCGCTCGCGATGAAACCGCTGCCGCGCCGCGAGTCCTGCGCCGCGGCGTCGCGTCTCAGAGCGTTGCGGGTCGCGGCACGCGCGCGGGACTTTTCGGCCTTCTGCTGACGGATCTTGCCCCAGGCTACCGGCTTGACCCGGTCGACCTCGGAGCCGCGCGCTGCGTCCAGGTAGAAAGGACCGTGGTGGCGCAGCTGGCCATGGATGTCGACGTCTTCGAGCACGAAGACCTTGCCGGCCGAGCCCGAAGCCTCGAACTCGTAGGTCTGCGGCTCGAGCGAGTCGACTACATGAGACGCGATCAGTTCGCTGTTGAGCTTCTCGAGGCCCTCGTCCGTCACCGCGTACAGATTGAAGCCCAGGTTGCCCACCTCGGTGGAGGTCATCCACCGGAACGAGCCGCCGGAACGGGCCTCGAAATACGCCAGGGTCACCGGCGTCGTGGTAATGCCGCCGTTCCAGAAGCCGAAATCGTTGCCGGTGGAGTTGGCAGCCACCAGGGTCACCGGCTGAACACCGTTCTCGGGGAAGCTGCCTCCCTGCTGGGTCGTCTGGATAAAGTCCTCGACCGCCGTGCCCGCCGTGTCCGCCGTCACGATGTAGTCGCCGGGGGGCAGATCGGTGAAGGTGTAGTCACCGGCGGCGTCGCTGGTGGTGACGTCGATCTGGGGCTCAGCCGGATCCAGAATGCCGTCGCCGTTCAAATCACGGTAGAGACGCATCGTCGCGCTCTGGACCAACGGCTCGCCGTTGAGCGTCGCGCTGCGATCTTCGTCCTCGAAGACGGTCCCCGAGATCGAGAGTCCCGCACCCAACGGACCGGCGTAGCCGAAGTCCTGATCGAAGTTGCCGGAGCCGGCCACCACGGTCAGGTCTCCGAGGTTGTCGCAGGTACCGCACGGCATGCCGAACTCGTTCGGATCGTGCGTCTGTACGAAGGCCTCGAGCACCGCGCCGGCGACGAAGTTCTCGGGCGCCACTCGCACAACATAGTCCTCGGGCGGCAGCGACTTGAACTCGTACTCGCCGTTGACGTCGGTGAACTCGGTGCGGACGCGGTTATCGATGCCCGGCTCGATCGTGCCGTTGCCGTTCAGATCGACCCACAGCTCGACGTAGACGCCCTCGATCCCGGGCTCGGTTAGGTCTTGAATGCCGTCGCGATTGATGTCGTGCCAGACGAGGTTGGAGATCGTCCCGGTGCCGCCTGAGGGGGCGTACCCGAAGTCGATCGTGTCGATGTTCGCGCCACCCAGAGGAATCGTCACCGAGCCCTGCATGTCACAGGTGGAGCAGATCCCACCCTCGTCGGGATCCCCGGTCTGCTGGAGGAGACCGGTCACGCCGTTGATGTCCGAGACCACGACCGTGTAGGTGGCGTCGTCGGGCACGCCGGCGAACAGGTAGTTTCCGCTCATGTCGGTAGTGGTGGTCGCGATAATGTCGCCGGAGGCGTCCACCAGATTCACGGTCACGCCTTCGATGCCCGCCTCGCCAGCGTCTTGAACGCCGTCGCCGTCTTCGTCGATCCAGATGAAGTCTCCGATCGACCCGACAGTGCCGCCGTCGAAGCCGAAGTCCAACGTCGTGATGATGTCTCCGGCGATGGTCGTCACGACATAGGTGTCGTTCGGAGCAGTCATATTGGTCGGCTGGGTGTTGTAGCCGAGGGCCGTGACGTCGGCGTCGTCGAAGCTGACCGTGTACTCGCCCGGTGTCAGGTTCTTCGCCAGCCACACGCCGTCGGGACCGGTCGTAACGGTGCAGGAGGGCATGCACGACGGTCCGACCAGGATGACGTCGATGCCCTCGATCCCGACTTCGCCCGGATCCTGCAGCCCGTCGCCATCGGCGTCGTACCAGACCCGATCACCCAGAACCGAAGTGCCAGCGGTCGGAACGTAGCCGAAGTCGGCGTCGGTGAACCGCTCGCCCTCGGAGAGCCGGATCACAGAGGATGGATCGGTCGTGCCGGCGGTCTCGGTCAGATTGGTCAGGATCGAGTTGGTGTCGGTTACGTCGACCACATAGTTGCCGGCCGGCAGATCCGGCAACACGTACTTGCCGTTGGCGTCCGAGATGGTTGACGCGACCACGCCGACGTCGTCGGCGGTGCCGAGCATGCCGTCGGGACCGACGTCGATGAGATCCAGCGTCACCCGCGTTAGACCGGGCTCGGAGGCGCTGGCGACACCGTCACCGTTGACGTCCAGCCAGACCGTGTCGCCGATCGAGGCGGTGCCCGGATCCCGGATGTAGCCGAAGTCGATGCCGCTCACGTTCATCGCGGCGACCGTGATCGGGATCATCTCGAGGCCGCTGGTCAGCGTGTAGCCCTCGAGAATGCCTGCCCTATCGGTGACCCAGACCTCGAAGTTGCCCGCCGGCACGTCCGAGAAGGTATAGGTGCCATCGGAGGCGCTGGTGGTCTCGGCGACGATCAGGTCGTCGTTGGTGCCGAAGATTGCATCCGGGCCCGGGTCGAAGAGAGTCACCGTCACGCCCTCGAACCCGGGCTCGCCGGAGTCCAGGACGCCGTCGCGGTCCGGATCGAAGAACACCGTTCCGGTCACCTCGGGCAGCGACACGTTCCGGTAGCCGAAGTCCTGCGCCAGATCGCTCCTGTTGAGCGTCACCGTGGTACTGCCTTCGTCGTCACAGATCGTGCACTTCACGCCCGGCTCGCTCGGATCGCCGGTCTGGGTGAAGCCCATCAAAAGCATCCCGGTGTCGGTGACCCGAACCGTGTACGAGCCCACCGGCAGGTTGTCGAAAAGATAGCTGCCGTCGGCCGCCGTCGTGGCGGTGGTGATCACCACGCCGGTCGCGGCGTCGACGAGATCGAGCGTGATGCCTTCGATGCCCGACTCGCCAGGATCCCGAACGCCGTTGTCGTTGGTGTCGTTCCAGACCAGATCGCCGATATTGCCGGGGGCGTAGTAACCGAAGTTGACCCCGCTGATCGGAGCGCCAGCCATGGTCAGCGGCAGCTGGCCCGCCCTCGCCGGTACCGTCGTGCCGAACAGATCGGTCAACTTTGCGTCGGTGTCGTCGATCTGGATGATGTAGTCCCCGTCGGGCACCAGCGGAAAAGTGAACTTGCCGTCGGTGCCGCTCACGGCAGTCGCGATCACCTCTTCGTCGCCGTTGTTGGGTGTTCCGTCGGGATCGGAGAGCAGGCTCGCCGTCACGCCCTCGATGGTCTGCTCTCCCGGCGCGAACTTACCGTCGCCGTTCTCGTCCAGCCAGACCGTGTCGGAGATAGGATGCAGCGGCGGCATCGCGCAGAAGTCGATACCGGCCAGAGCGCCCGCGTCGTCCAGGGTGACGGTCAGGCGCCGCACGCCGGTTTCCGCAATCGCTACGTTCTGAAAGCTGTTGCTGCCGAGGTCGGCGATCGCTACCGTGCCCAAGGACATCAGGGCGGCATCAAAGGTCTCGACGGTGTTGCCCGGCGAGTTGCCGTCCATGAAATCGATGCTCGCAACGTCGACGTCGTAGTTGAAATCGAAGGTGAGCGTGCCACCGTTGAGGTTGTCGTCGGGATCGCTAGCGTCCCCGTCTTCAGAGATGATCAGGATGTTGCCCTGCGGAACGCAGTTCTCGCCCGGCTGACCGAGCTCGCCGCCGGTGCCGACTCCCAGACCGGGAGGTGCGCAAGTCTCGTTGGGCGAGCCCAGATCGGTGTCGCCGCCGGTGGGCACCCTGCTGTCGAAGATCATCGCCGGGCCGGTGCCAGGAGCCGCCGCGGTGAAGCTCACGGCGATGCCCCACTTCGCGAACTCGTCGTCGATGGTCTGGCCAGAGGCGAGCGCGAAGCCGCCGCTGTCGGTCTCGAAACCGATCCGCGGAAGGCAGGTGTTGGCATAACCGAAGTCGAGGTCGGTGATCGCCTCGCCGGCCATGAGGGTGAACGGAGCGCTGGTCTCGGTTCCGATCGACTGCGGTCCCTGGGTGGCGCCGTAGCCGTCCAGATCTCCGCCTCCCGCAAGCTCGGCCGCGTCGATCTGGACGTAATACTCGCCGGGCGGCACGTCGGTGAACAGGTACTTGCCGTCCGCACCGGTAACCACGGGCGAGACCCCCGCCACCTCGGTGCCCGTGGCGGCGTCGAACAGCCGCACGGTGACGCCCGAAATCCCCAGCTCACCGGGATCCTGGATACCGTCGCCGTTCGAGTCGTTCCACACGTAGTCGCCCAGGGCACCCAGGGTCGGCGCCGGCGAGTAACCGAAATCGACGTCCAGGAAGACCTCGGTAGAGGTGATCACGATCGTGCTGATCGGGTTGCTCGAGCCGGGCGCGATCGAGAGCCCGGTCGGTATCGTTGTCTCGTCGACGAAGACCTCGTAGGTGCCCGGCTGCAAGTGGCTGAAGAGATACTCGCCTCTGGCGTTCGTCAGTGTCGTCGGACAGTTGACCGCGGGTGTGCAGACGCCGTCTCGAAGCTCGACCAGGACGTTGGCCAGACCCGGCTCGAACTGGTCGTAGTAGCCGTCCTCGTCCACGTCGAGCCAGACCAGATCCCCGATCGCGCCGCCGGGACTCACGAAGTCGGTGACTTGTCCCTGAACCGGGTTCGGATTCTCGAAGGTCCTGCCGATCGCGGTGTTGATCAAGAATGGGACGTCGAGCGGATCGTCGGCGACCACATCGAAGGTAGCGGTCATGACGTCGCCAGGCGCCAACGCAAAGCTGTCCCCGGGAAGCGTGATGACCGGTGGCGCCCCGTCGAGAAGCTCGGGATGGTTGGGGGGATCGGGCAGTGCCACCCCATCGTTGTCCTTGGTTTCGACGACCTGGATACCGGCCTTGACCCGCACGTTGTCGACCGAGAAGAACTCGGTGCCCTCGAGGGCTTGCGAAATGCGGAAACGGACCGCCGTGTTCGCCGAGATGAACGGTGTGATGTCGTAACTGCGTGAGCCGTCGGGATCGTTGACGAATTCGCCGATCGCGGTGAACGTGCCCGCAACCCCGGTGCTCGAAACCTCGACTTGCATGCGATCCGCGTTGCCGAGGGCGTTGATCTCTTCGCTGGTGTCGTAGTCGAAGCTGAGAATCGCGAAAACGCTACCCGAGAGATCCACCTCGCGCTGAGCGCTGTTGTCGACAGCGCCGCTCAGGCGAAGCTCACCGGCGGTAACCAGTACGTCGCCGCCACCGGAGCCGCCACCACCGGCATCGGTCTCGGTCCAGTCGATGAGCCAGCCACAGGGAGTCGCTCCGCACGGCACGCCGGTGCCGCCGGTGTATCCGGAGGAGAAGTCGTCCAGGGCCTCGACGCTGTCGCCCGCGGCCCGCACGTCCACGACGTCAGCAAAGAAGAACTCGCCGGCGCCACCGTAGTTCGCAGCGACCCGGAACCGGACAGCTGTGTCGGGCGGCGAGGGGGGCGGCGCGATGCAGCCCGAGATGTCGTAGCCGAGGCTGCCATCGGGGAACGAGTTGACATCCCCATCGATCCCGTCGAGGGTGCTGTCGGGCACCGGCCCGAAGGTTCCGCCGCTGCCGTCGGAGGCGCACTCGATCTCGATCACGTCGGTGGTATCGACCACGTCGCTGACCCGGAAGTCGAACAACAGGGCGGCGAATGGATCGGGACCGTCGATCACCCTCAGGTCGCCGACCGCGCGCGCGGCCGCGGAACCCACATCCTCCATGCGCAGCTCGATGTTGGCCGGTCCCTGAAAAACCTGAACGTCGCCGGCCGAGGGGTCCTGAGGCGGGCCTGCGGTGTCGGTCTCGAGCCAGTTCCCGCTCCAATCGTTGGGCCCCTCCTGGTTGGCGTAGCTCTGCAGCTCGAAGGCGTCTCGCACGAAGAACTGCTCGGGGCCGGTCACCACCGTCGATCCGGCCACATAACTCACCTCGGCTGGTAGCAGGTCGCTGAGCTCGACACCGGTGACCGGACTTCCCGAGGTGTTCTCCACGGTCACCGTGTAGGTGATGGTCTGTCCCGGAATCACCGGCGACCCGGCCGCGCTCGAGGTCTTGGTCACCGTGATCTCGCCCGCCCGCAGCGGAGCCGCATCGGCGTCGACGAAGGTCTCGGTGTCCGAGCTCACCACGACGTTGTTGACGATCTCCTCGACGCCGACCGGCAGTGGATCGTTCACCTGAGCGACGAAGGTGACCAGTATCTCGGCACCCGGCGCCAGCTCGTCCGGGGATGCGACCAGTGCGTAGCCCATCGGATGCCCCGCGTCCACGTCGAGCGGGAACGGCGTATCGAGCGGCAGGTCGTCGGGAATCGCCGCGCCGTCGACCTGGGTCGAATCCAGCACGTAGGTGGTGTTCGGGTCCAGGGTGTCGACCAGGAAGATGTCGGTGATCGGCACGATCCCGGTGTTGACCACCCGAATCGTGTAGAGGATGGTCTCGCCCGGATCCAGCCCGCCGTTGTTGTTGGCGTCGTCGAGCAGAGCGCCCGACTTGAAGGCCGTCAGGCTCGAGAACGGCAGCACCGTTGTGCCCATGTCGAGCTGCTGCGGCTGGCCCGAGCTCGAGAACGCGGGATCCTGTCCCCAGGCCGCCGTCAGCCGCGTGCCGTCCACGGTGTAGACCCTCAGACCGGTCTGGTCACAGTCGCCCGACGTGCAGGGGTCTCCCGGGTTGGTGTCGGGCGGGGCCTGATCGAAGATCCGGATCGCCTCGAGCTGGACGACGCCGGAGAATAGCTGGTCGTACCGGTTGCCGAACGGGTCGATCAGGGATCCGGTCGCCGGATCGGCGTCGAAGTCGACGTAGATGTCTGTAGTCCCGTCGATCGGCGTGACGAAGACCGGGCTCACGTTCTCGGTCAGATTGGTCGATCCCGGGGCCCAGCCGACCACCGCGGTCGGCGTGAGAGAGGAAGTCGGAATCAGGGTGAAGCCCCAGTCGTGGATGGTCGCGTTGCGATCGATCGAGCCGATGGCGAAGAAATCGCCGCCGGGAACCGCAGCCGCCGCGCAATCGGTGCCGTCGCTCAGGAATCTGGCCGCCGAGAGCGGTGTCTCGATCGACAGCGTGTACTCGGCGGTCGCTCCTGCGCCCACGACCTGATCCGTGCAGGTCGGAACCCCAGCGATGAGCTCGAAGACCTTGACCGTGATCGCGGCCAGGCCCGGGTTGTAGAGATGAACCCGGGTCTCGTCTCCGGACGTGGTCGAGGGGACCGGGCTGAAGTACTCGTTGCTCCAATCGACTCGAGGGAGCTGGCTGTACCAGCGCCCCTCGTAGGTCGTGCCTTCGTTGGCGGTCAGCATCTGGATCTCGACGTCCGCGCTGGCGTCGACCACGGCGCCCACCAGGATGTCGGTCACGCCCACGGCCCCGGCCAAGAGGCTCTCGCCCATGTCGAGCGGCACGTTCAGAAGGTCGTTCGCGTCGATGAAATCGCCGTCGCCATTGGCATCGACGCTGACCAGTGTGCCGTCCTCTTCCGCCATGATCGACAGGCCGACGAACTCGAACGCCGCGTTAGCGGTGTTCTCGCCCATCGGAGCCACGTAGTTGGTGCCCCAGGCGCTGGTGTCGAAGACCTCGACTGCGCCGCCGAGCTGGGCCTCGACGCCGGTCGAGGGCCACAGCGCCCGCGTCACCGCCAGAAACTCGGTAGTGGCGAACTTGTCGCGGCCGTCGAAGAAGGTCTGTGACGGATCGCGGAAGTTGGTGGGCCCTAGAGGCACGTCGTCTTGGAGGATGATGACGTCGCCGGCGCTGAGCGTGTCATCGGAGCCGACTGTGCACGTGACGGTCGGAATCGCGCCGTTGGAGCAGTCCTGATCGCCCCAGATCTGGGTACCGGCGTCGTTCGGCACTCCCGTCCAGACCGACAGAGGCGCGGTGATGTCGAGCTCGTAGCCGTTCTCCCACTGGTCCCAGAAGACGACCGCATCGTCGGCAGTGACCGTCATCGAGATCACCGAGCGCATGGTCTCGTTCTCGCCAAGATCCTGAATGCCGTCCGCCCAGATCCGCACCTGGGTCTCCGGCAGAGGCACGAAGAACTCCTGGACGATGGTCTGAGCCGCAGCCACTCCCGGAACCAGTGCCGAGAGCGCCAGAACCGCGGAGATCAGCAGGCCGCGACTCGATGAGCCTACACTTGACGCGACGCCTGCCGGCTGGCTTGGATTCAAGCTGTGGAGATCCTTCGAGCCCCGCGAGGTGGGCTTCAAGAGTTGTTTGATCATGGCAGATTCCCTATGCAAGGCGCAAGAAAAACATGAGCTTTTCCACCGTCTTCACGGCCTCCGAGTCCGACTGCTTTCCGGCTTGATGGCCCAGGCATTACAGGCTCTCAACGTCGCGGCGACCAACGTGCGCACCTCGGCGGCTTGGTACCCCAAAACTGCAGTTCAATTCTCACTTGTTTCCGGTTTTTTCGCTGTGGACTACGACCAGCCCAGAGTGGTCTTCTCCTACCGCAGAAAGCATGTTTCCTGCCATCCCTGCGCCCGTCTTGCGAAGCTGCGTAAGCGAATGAAAACAAGCCATTTATGACCCCCATCAACGACTCCAGTCGGAGCCGATTTACCGGTCGTTTCGCTACATAAAGTAACAATCTCGCCAGCCCGAAGACACCAACGCCCGGAGCAGGCTAAAAAATGGCGAACAAAGGCACCGGTCCCTACGCTCCGCGCTGCACAGCGATCTTCCGGCCGGACGTATTAGGATCGCGTCTGAGCGATGAGAATTCCCGCGCCCAGGAGACGAACTGGACTACTGGCGGCGGCTGTTGCCGCAGCTTTGCTGTGCCCGATGCAGGTCTCCGCGGCTGGCGAGTGGTTCGTGCCCTGGGCGCGTCTCAACCAAGAGCTTTCCCAGGCGCGCATCGACGTCTGCGCGAGCCTCGCGAGCCGCCTGGGAAGCGTTACCGGGGCCGATTGCCGGATGGCGGACTTCCGGCTCGCCGGCGGCCGGTCTGTCGGTGGCACACCTCTTCTGATTCGCGAGTTCCCACCGCTCGCCGACCGCGCGCCACGGGGCCGCGTCCTCCTGTTCGGTGGAATCCACGGCGATGAGCTCTCATCGGTGAGCATCATGTTTCGCTGGATCGAGATCCTCGACAAGCACCACAGTGGGCTCTTCCACTGGCGGGTGGTGCCGGTGCTGAACCCGGACGGTCTTCTCCGACGGCCGGCGCGACGGACCAATGCGAACGGCGTCGACTTGAATCGGAACTTCCCGTCACCCAACTGGCGGCCCGAAGCCCTCGACTATTGGATCGCACGTACCGGCAAGAACCCGCGCCGATACCCGGGCGCCGGCCCGCTATCGGAGCCCGAGAGCCGCTGGCTCGCCGCGGAGATCGAACGCTTCCGCCCGGACGTAGTCGTGGCCGTTCACGCGCCGCTCGAGGTACTGGACTTCGACGGCCCACCGGATCCGCCCGAGAGATTCGGACCGCTTTTGCTGGACCAGCTGGGGACCTACCCGGGATCGCTCGGCCGCTGGGCCGGCATCCACCTTGGTCTGCCGGTGGTGACGATCGAGCTGCCGAGCGCCGGCATCATGCCGACCCCAGTCCAGCAGGAAGACATGTGGATGGATCTGGTTCGGTACCTCAGAAACAGACTGCCGAAACCGGCTCTCGACACGGTGCCCCTGGCGCGCTAGTCACCCACTCGGTCGACGATCGCCAACGCTTGGAAAACCAGTCGGGAGGAGACATCAAGGAAGGGTGTCCCCGATTTACAGCCCTTCTTCGTACACGATCCGCCAGCGTCCGTCGTCCCGCCGCCAGTACTGGTGCTTCCGGCGGCTGGCTCGGAAGTTATCGGACTCGTAGAGCTGTCGGAAGTCGACCAGAGCGAGGTCCGGCTCACCCGGGTAGCGGTAGATCCCAACCTGCTCCAGTCCGACCCGAATGTACTTTTTCGACGCGTTGACCGCCCGCTTGTGGCGCGCGAAGGCACTCAGATCCATGTTCCCGGTGCGGAAATCATCCGCATAGTGACTCAGGTAGCGATCACTGTCACGGCTCTCCCAATCGCTCCTCCAGCTCTCGAGACTCGATTCGAGGGAGCGACGCGCCACGTCGACGACCTCTGACTCGACCCAGGTTATGCGGTGCGCCACGATCACCGGCGTGCGCGAGACTTCCACCTGCCGTTTCAGGACGCCAAAGTCCTCGTTACTCAACGTGACGCATCCCCGGCTCGAGAGCGGCGGTCGGCTATAGCTGGCCGACTCAGTTCCATGGATCCAGATACCGCTACCGGTCCGGCCCTGGAGCCGATCCCAGGCATTGGGATAATTGATCGGAAAGGCACCGATACCGTAGAGATCAGGAAGCGTCTCGCCCGGTAGGTAGGAGTTGACGATGTAGACTCCGACCGGGGTCTTTTCATCGCCCTCGTAGCGTTTCTCGCCGCCCGCCTTTCCTATCGAGACATAGAAGTCTCGAGTAAGTACGAACCGCCCATCGCGCTGCTGAAAGACGTACAGCCTGTAAGCCGAGAGGTCGATGAAGATCGCGGCCGGCGTGCCCGGGGGCAGCTTGAGCAACTGGTCGGGGACGGCGGTGGCCGGCGGCGCGTCCATATAGCGCAACAGCCGAGCCCGCGCCTCTTCGAGGTGCCCCTCGATCTCCTGCTTCGGCGCTCCGTTCCCAACCCGCGCGAGCGGTCCGGCTTGCGCGGACAGCAGGTCCGCGTAGATCAGCTGGGCGAGCCGGAAGTCAGGCTGCTCCTTGACCAGGTACGAGACGTTGCGCAGAGCGTCCGCCACCCGGCCCTGTCGAAGATCGAACAGGCTCTGCATCAAGCGGCGCTCCTCGAGCGTGGTCAGGCTGCGCTCGGGAGTCGGCGACAGGCCTGCCGCTTCCACGCCGAGAGCCGCAAACGTACCGATCCCTAGTACGCCGAGAAAAAGCGAACGACGGAAGGTCCTCATGGGCTGGTACTACGAGTCGACGGTCTCGCTTACGATCTTCCAGACGCCATCTTCGCGGGCCAACACGAGGGTCTTGGTCACCACGTCGCTGAAGGTATTGGAGTCGTACGACTGGTTGAATCGGACTCTCGCCCGGTCCGGAGGTACGCCGTCGAAGTCCAGAAACGCCACCGACACCTTGATGAACTCGGGCACAGCGACTCGCTTGCGCCGCAGGTCCTCCCAGTCGTCTCGGCTGATCTCGCCGCTTGGCGAAAAGTCGCGGCCGTAGAAATAGAGGTAGTCGTCAACCCTCTGCTCAGACCAGGCCAGCGCCCAGGCTTCTACCAGATCCGCCAGCTCTCCGGGCTCCACTTGGGATCCAGCGGGCTCGGTTCTGCCATCCGTGCCGACCTCCAGCGCCTCGGCTATCGCTTCTTCCGGCGACGAGACCGGCTCCTCGGGAGTCGATCTCTCTTCGCCCTTGCTCGCAGCCATCGAATCCGAGTCCATTGGCTCGGCAATCTCCTCACTCGCTTCCGCGACCGCGACTTCGGCCTCGGCCATGGACTCCCCGGTCATCGGCTCACTGTCCACAGCGTCTGTCCCCATCGGCTCGTCCCGATCCCCATTCTCGGCCAAGGGCTCGGCGATTTCGGCCCGTAAGGACTCCGTCACGTCGACCGGCAGCGGCTCGGCGGGACTCTCGAGCTGGGATTCGGCGACCTCCACCTCCGGTTCCGGTGAGGCTTCGATCCGGATCTCGGGGAGCACCATCTCACTCAGCAAAACGAGCTCGACCGACGAACGGTTGCGCGTCTGATCCACAGTCAGCGCACGACTGTAGGCTTCGCTCGCGAGCTGTCCGTAGATCTTGGTCAGGTTCTCGTACGCCGTCCGGTATGCCGGATGGGTTCTCAGAGCCTCCTTGAGTGTCTCTACTGCCGCTTCGTAGTCGCCTCGGGACGCCTGGATGACCGCCAGATTGTTGAGCGGTTCGGGACGATCGGGCCTCAGACCGGAGGTCTCCTGAAACAGCTCGATCGCCTGGTCTTCCTGCCGAGTTTGAGCTAACACCAGGCCGCGCATGAAAAGAGCCTCCGGATCCGTCGGGGACCCCTTCAGGTACTCGTCCAAGCTGGAGAGGGCCTCGGTGGCGCGTCCCTCGTCGATCATTGCCCGGATATCGGACAGATCAGCGGCCCCTAGGGCCGAGCCTAAAAGCGCGGGCAGCAGTAGCGCCAGCGTTTTCCATCGCATTGAGACTCTCCTCATGGCTCCCCCGCCAAGAGGCGGCCTGAATCGCCCGCCTGCCGCCTGCCTGGCCTTACCTGAACGCCGAAAATGCTAGCACGGGGCGCTCCCCAGGTCGAACCGTCCGAAGCCCCGGGAACTTTGCCAATTCCTGCGCGTTATGGTTACTGGGAGCGACCGCCAGAGGCTCGGACCGCCGCTGATTCAATGACCGAAACCCTCCGCATGACCTCGGACGCCGAGCTGATCGCCGGAGCCCGATCCGGCGAAGCCGCCGCCTTCGGTGAGATCGTCGACCGCCACAAAGACGCCCTGGTCGGCTACCTCTACCGCATGGTGGGGAACCGGGAACGGGCCGAGGACGTGGCCCAGGAGGCCTTTCTACGTCTCTTCCAGCGCAGCCGACACTACCAAGAGCGCGGACAGCTCAAGGCCTATCTCTTCCGCATCGCCACCAACCTGGTGCGAAGCGAGGAGCGACGCGCGTTTCGCTGGGACCGAATACGCTCGTTTCTGCGCCCCGGGCTGGACGCCTCGCCTCCCCAGGAGCGCGAGCTCCTCGAAACCGAGCTCCAACGGGAACTCCTGCAGGCGATCGCGGCGCTTCCGGTTCGGTATCGAGCACCCCTTGTGTTGAGGGAGATCGACGGGTGGAGATACCGAGCCATCTCCGAAGCCCTCGGCTGCAGCGAGGGCACCGTCAAATCCAGAATTCACCGCGGGCGCAGCTTGCTTCGGCAGCGTCTGTCCCACTACTGGCAAGGAGCCACATCATGACTGCGCAGCGGCAAGATCCGAAAGCGGAACACCTTGATCGCTACCTTCGGGAGCTGCCCGCCGCCCGAGCTTCAGCCGGCTTCACCGAGCGGGTGCTGGATCAACTCCACAGACCCGTGCCGGTCTCGGATCCAGTCCCGGCGACGCGACTCGCCTGGGGCGCTCTCGGGCTGGCAGCCCTGCTGGTCGTGGGCCTCACGTTCCTGCGCGAGCCGGCGGAGGGACCGGCCGCCTCCCTGTCGGAGGAGGCCAGCGAGATCCGGCGACAGCACGCGCTGCTGACCGAGGAGCTCGACCGGCTTCGCTCTCGAACCCACGAGGCGGCACCGGTCCTGTACCTGGGCAGCGACAACGAGGTCGACTACGTTCTCGATCTGTCGCCCTTCTTGCTGCCGCCGGCGGGCGGGATCATGCCGGCGTCGAACAACAACTCATCGACTACCTTCTGAGCAGTTCAGGACAGGAGACGACATGAGAATCTACTCTTCACTTTGTCTGGCCGCCGCGCTGGCCCTGGGAGCCGGAGCCACTCCGGGCCACGCTCAGGCCGATGCCGAGCGTGCGGAGACCGTCAAGCGTGTGGTCCGGATCGGCCAGTCCCAAGACGGCGAAGACACGCAGCAGAATCGCCGGATCGTCAGGGTCTTCTCCGCTGCCAGCGAAGCCGACGCTCGCGACGACTCCTCGGTCGTGTTTATCGGTGAAAACGGGCCTCACGGCTACAGCTACTCCTATGGGTTCCCGCGCAGGCGCGGGTTTCTGGGCGTTCAACTGGTCGATCTCACGCCCGAGCTGCGCGAGCACTTCGGCGCTCCTGAGGGCGCGGGCGTTTTGGTCTCGAGTATCGCCGAGGACAGTCCGGCAGCGCGGGCAGGCCTCAGAGTCGGCGACGTGCTCAGCGGGATCGACGGCAAGAGCGTCGGCACCGGCTTCGATCTGGCCCGCAGAATCTCCGAGTTCGAGGACGGCGATACGATCGCTCTAGAAGTCTGGCGTGACCGCCGAGTGATCACGCTTTCGGCTACCGTCGAAGAACGCGAGCGCACGGCCATCGACCTCGGCCGGTTCGTTCTCCCGGACCCGGTCAAGCTGAGGGAGGGAATCAAGATCGACGTCGGCAGACTACCGGAGCAGCTGATCGAGATCGACGAAGAAGGGATTCACGACGCACTGCGCGACCTGCAGCTGAAATGGCAAGACGAGGGCATGCTCGAGAGATTTCAAGTGCTCGGCCAGAACCGGATCGATCTGGAGGAGCGCATTGAGGAGCTGGAGGAGCGCCTGAAGGAGCTGGAAGAGCAGCTCGACGATCTGCCGAAAGATTGACGCGCCAGAGCGGCCCAGGACGCTCCGGTCGCACAGGCCGCGCAGGCCGACGCACGCTACCGGTCGGTTCCCGACTCGGAAGCCGGCTCGTCTCGAGGGCGCGCCGCCCGCCGCTCGAGCACCGCCGCGACTTCCGCCCCCAGGAAGACCGCCGCCGCCGAGAGGTAGAGCCAGAGCATCCAGACCAGGACCCCTCCGAGAACGCCGTAGACGAGATTCAGAATCGAATAGCGCGCCAGATACAGCCGGAAGAGCATGGTTCCGATCACCCACAGGGCGGTTCCGCTCATCGCACCGAGCAAAATCCGCCAGCCGCTGCGCGGATGCGCGGGCGTCGGCAGAACGTAGTACAGAATCCAGAGCTCGAGAGTCATGATCCACCAGATCAGCGGCCATCCCATCAACCCCGACACGAAGCCCAGGCCGAGGGCGGCCGCGAGTCGGGGACCGGCGAGCAGGCCCACGGCGCCGGCGACCAGCAACAGCGAGTTGACCAGCAGCAGTGCCAGCGCGATCGCCTTCTTGCGCCACCAGGGCCTGCGCGTGCCGACTCGGTAGGCCCGGTTGATGCCGAGCGCGAGCGATTCGACGACGCTCGAGGCCCACAGCAGTGTCAGCACGGCCGAGACCGAAAGCAAACCCGGCGTCGAGGCCGATTTGATCTCTCCGACCAGAGCCGAGAGCACCGCCCCGGCCTGCTCCGGCAGACCGGCGACGACCGAGGTCACGAAGCCTTCGAGCGCCTGCTCCGTGCCCAGTAGGCCGGCAAGCGCGAACAACACCATCGCCGCCGGGACCGACGCCAGCGACAGATAGAACGCAGCCCGTGCCGCCTCCGCAGCCGCCAGGTCGCGGGTCCAGGATCGGGCGACTCGTCGTCTCAGTCCGGTCAAGCTGTGCATCGAGAAACGCATGGTCTCCCCGTCATGACATTCCTCTCGGGCTAGGATACAGCTCGCTTCGCGATGCCCACGTATACCCGAGACGACGGTAAGCCGATCGTACAGTTCGACGGCGAGCTCGAGCTGTCGCCCTTCGCCCTCTATCGGCGCCTTCGGAGCGACACGCCGCTGATTCTGGTGGACGGCCGTCGCAACTCGGATGGTGTGAGAACACTCGCTGGAGCCCTCCCCTACCCCGACGAAGAGTGGCTACCCGATGATCCGAGCGCCGAAATCGTGGTCTTCGACGACGACGGCTCCGAGGCCTTCGAGCTCGTCACCAGCCTGCGCGAGCGCGGCTGCTCTCGGGTCCGACTCCTGTTCGGCGGTCTCGATCTCTACGAGTTCTCGCTCGACCCGGAGATCGTGGGCGGCGAGACGTTCCTGGTGCGACATCGACGCCGTCCTCTTTGAACCTCCTCGCGTCGACAGAGATGAGACGCCCGGAGCCTGAGCGACGTCCCTCAGCCGCTCGTCTCGCTTCGCACTCGGCGGAGTCGTGCTATGTGGTACTTCGCGCGTCGGCGGCGATCGGCAGGCGAATCCTCCAGGGGACGGCTCGGGCTAAGAGGCCTTCAGTAGAACGGCCCTCGCCTGCGCTCCGCTGCGCGCAGACCGTTCGTTGCCTGCCACCGATGTCTCGGGCGCTTGCGGAGAGCCCCCTGCGCGGATTGCCTGCCGCCTCGCCTAGCAGCCCGTGGCAGAAGTCGAGACGGTCGCGTTGCGAGCGCCATGGGGCC